>PNOB01000055.1 GCA_013824585.1 Desulfobacterium sp.
ATCGAAATGCTCAACGTTCCGGACAGGCTTTCTTTTTCATCGTCCGGCAAGGATGCTGCTGTAAGGCCGATCAGGGCCACGATATGTTCAGAAGTATCCATGTCGTTGCTATGTTCAACATCATGGATCATATCTTTCAGGGTATCAAAAGCTCTCAAGAGTGTGTTGATCGTTTCAGGTGTGGGAACAATTTCACGGCTGCGCACTAGGCCTAGCACATTTTCAATTTTATGGGATAGTTCCTTAATATTGGAGAGTCCCATAAAACCTGCCCCGCCCTTGATGGAATGAGCAGCACGGAAAACATTATTGACAAGCTCTTCATCAATATCAGCGCCTGCTTCTTCTATTAATAGAAGATCGTTTTCAATGTTGGAAAGATGATCCAGCGATTCTTCAATATACATCTGCAGGGTTTCATCATCTTCGAAAATCATGTCTATCCTCCCGCTTGATCAGGCGTGGCAATTTGAAAATTGAAGCAATTGATTACATTAAGAATATACAGTTACCATTTGGTAAAAACATATCGAATAATTTTATGCAAGTCAAACGTTCTTGGATTATATAATTATAATAGAATGACTCTGTCTTTGATATGGGTTGATTACAATTCTGCCCAGGAAAAAATTCTGGGGCTGATAAGTGGTTTACAGGCTCTTGCAACTTCAACTGTTTGGTTATGAAAAATATTGAAAAGCGCCATATCGAGTCCAGCTGAAGCGAGCATCGGGAGATAGGTCCTTTCGATCAGTAATTTTTTTTTCATGTTTCCGTGTCCTGAAATCAGGCCTGAAGTCAGATTGGATAAACCGGCTATGGTTTTTACTTGAAACCCGAAAAGATCCGGAAGGGTATGAAAAAAAATAAGGATCTCCTTCGCCTGTTGGTTTCCATTTTGCCAGGACAAGGGAACGATTACTGGATCGATTATCAGGTGATGTTCATCAATACCATTATTTTGTATAGCCTGCAGAATCTGAATTGCAAGGTTACAACGTTCCGAAGCATTACTAGGAACCCGGCTGTCTGGATACAGAAGATATCCTATTATATCGCTCTTATATTTTTTTGCAAGAGGGAGAATTTTTTCAAGTTTTTGTGGCTCCAGGGAAAATCCGTTGATAATGGAACTGTTTTTGTTTGCCTGTAATCCTGCTTCCATTGCTTTTGGATTGGCGGTATCGATCAAAATTGGGAGGTTTGAAACCGATTGGACGGTTTCTACCATAAAGGTCATTGTTTTCTCAGGGTTGCGGAAAAGAGGTCCGGTATTGATATCAATGGCATCTGCCCCGGCTTTTTCGCACCTTGCTACAATCTCTTGAATGGGTCTGGGGTCCAGTGTTTCCAAAGCTTTTTGGATTACAGGATTGATGATGTGTAGGTTGTCTGCAACGAGCTTCATACCAAGTTCCTTTTTTTATAATTCCTGAAGAACAGGTCTTTCCTGATTTTCATTTTTTTGAAATAGCCCATATGATAAAGAGGTTGACGCATAGCTTCAGTTTGTATTTTTATCCCAAAAACGCTCCAGAATCTCCATTGAATTGTAAAGCTTTGAAAAAGAAAAAATCTCAAGGGATACAGTACCGGTAAATCCACGGAGTTTTGTCATGATTTTTTCCATCTGTGGGAACGGCATCTGATCAAGACCCAGGTGATCTTTTTCTCCGTCAACACCATGGAGATGAACAATGGCTAATTTTTTCATCCATGCATCAAAGTTTTTTTCAATATCCTGTTTTGAAAGAATAAGATGTCCAATGTCCAGACATACAGACAACTGAAAGTCATCCATGAGATTTTTAATTTGCTTCATGGGGTAAAAGAGGTTCTCAATGGAGAGATCCTCCCCATTGATTTCTTTGCCGATCACTCTCTCCATGCTCCAATATAACGAATCCAGCCAGAGTTTCATATCTGTTTTTTTTTCCATTGGACTGGGTTGAACCAGATGAAGTGTGCTGGTCGTCGGAGAAAGCAATCGTGTTCGCTCAATAAACCGGTTTATGGTATCAACCGCATGCGTTCGGTGTGCGATACCGGCATCACCCAGGGAAATATCCACCGGGAGATGAATATTGTAGGAGATACAGTGTTTTTCTGCCAGATTTTTCAGCTTCTGGATTTCGGTTTTGGATGGCAGGCTGTTTTCAAATCGGCTTTCAAAAAAAAGCAGTTCGATTTCATCGAAAAAAGGTGCGAGCATTTCCACATTCTTCGCATAATCATCCGGATAGATAAAGGAGGTGGTACCCAATCGAAAGGGAAACCTATTTTTATAGGATTTGGGGAAAGATGGGTACATGTCAGCAGTAATGTATCAAGACGGTTATCAGCCAGAAAATCAGGAGGCAGATGCAGGATGAAACCATCATGAGCCTGCATGCTTTTTGGATGTGTTCAGGGATTGCTTCGCCAAAATTTATTCCAATATAGGGTTTTGAAACCAGTTTTCCATGATAAATGTTGGGCCCACCCAGTTTAATGTGAAAGGTGCCTGCAAAGGCTGCTTCAGGGTATCCCGAATTCGGGCTGGTGTGGTTTTCCCCTTCCAGCACAGCCGTCCGGAAGGCAGATGCCCCGTTTTTCCATAAAATCTGAGTGGATAATGCAATGATGGGAATGGATATGCGGGCAGGGAAAAAGTTGCAAAGATCATCAATCCGGGCAGAGGTTTTTCCAAAATGGATGTAGGTTTCATTTTTATACCCGATCATGGAGTCCAGGGTGTTGACCATTTTATAGGCCATTGCAAGAGGTGCGCCTCCAAGTGCTGCAAAAAAAATGGGGGAAAGAACGCCATCCACCAGATTTTCAGCAACGGTTTCGATTGCTGCTCGTGTAATGCCTGACTGACCAAGATTGGTTACATCCCTTCCAACAATCATGGATGTTTTGAATCTTGCTTTTTCCAGATCCGGTTTTTGGAGCGCTTTCAAAACATCCATGGCCGCATCCCTGAGGGATCTTGCCGAGATACAATAAAAAACAAGAATCGTTTCCATCAGAAATCCAAGAACCGGATGAATCCAGTGGGAAAAAGCAACCAGTGAAGAACAGATACAAAAAACAGATAGAATCAGGAAAAAAGAAAAAAGGCAGCCGGATCGTATGGGATGGATAGGAAGTTTTCGAAACTGGGGTTCCAGATATACAATCGAATTACCCATCCATCGGATCGGATGGGGAAGAAATCTTGGATCCCCCAGAATCAGATCCAGGACAAATGCGGCTGGAAGAGCGAATAGGAAAATTGAATCATTCATGCTTTGTTTACCAGTTGTATCAATTTGTCTGCAAGGATCTGGTTCACAGATCTTTTTTTCAATGCCACACGGATATATTTATTTGTGAGTCCGTCAAAATTTGAACAATCCCGGATGAGAATATTATCCTTTGCAAGGGAGGCGCAAACCATCGGGGCTGTCAATTCATTGTTGAGCCGGATCAGGATATACGGGACCTTGCTGGGCATACAGGAGAGTGCTGAAATACCTTGGAACTGGCTAATAAAATGATCCTGTTCGATTCGGATCAATTGCCTGGTTTTCCGGAGAAAATCCTCCAGTTCCTGTTTGTGGGAAAGGATGTAATCAACGGCGACCTGCGCCAGGCTGTTCACATTCCAGGGAACCTGTAATTTCCGGCATCTGTGTATAATTTCAGGGGATGCTTTTAAAAAACCGGTTCGTAATCCCGGGATGCTGTAAATTTTAGACATAGAGGTCAGCACAATCACATTTTTCAGCCGGGTCTGAATCATGCTGAAATCCCTGTCCTCAGGAATAAAAGGGAGATACGATTCATCAATAACGAAAATCGTATCCGGATGGGCCTCACAGATCCGGTGGAGTGATTGGGCAGGAATAAATGTTCCGGTAGGGTTGTTCGGGTTACAGATAAATACCATATCTTTGTTTTTCACGTGGTCTGCTATCTGGTCAGGATGATGAGAAAAACCGTTTAAGTCCTCTGCCATAAGATAGTCAAAGTGGCTTTTATTCTGTAGGCAGGAATCTTTATAGTCTGAATAGGTTGGTCCAAGAATTAAAGCGTTTTTGATCTGCAACGCTTTTGTAATGGAATAGATAAACTCAGTTGTTCCATGTCCGGCCAGGACATGACCTTTTTCAAGGCTATGGGCTGCTTCAAATTTTTCAATAATGAATGTTGCTCCGGCGTCAGGCAAGGCCTTGATCACGGATATATTTTGTTGAAGAAATGTAAGCAACCCGGGAGGTGGTCCCATGGGGTTGAGGTTGCTGCTCATGTCGATGATTTCATCTGGCAGGCAGCCATTTTTCTTTGCCAGTTCATATATGTTTCCACCGTGGCCGGTTATCATGACAATTCTCCTCGGATTACATCCGCATTGCGCCAATTAAAAACAGAAACACCTCGATTGTTTCCGTCATCGCGCCAAGCATGTCTCCTGTTATGCATCCCAGGCGTTTTTGGTAAAATCTCAGGATGACAATGACGGCAGCAATAAAGCAGATATTGAACAGGATCCATTTCCATCCAAGAAAAAAAGAAAGGAAAAGAGGAATCAGGAGTCCCCAGAATGAGGAAACCATTATCTGGTTATGGAAAAAAATATGGCCGGTTCCACCTTCTGGCCTTCCGTACTGTAAAAATTTAAATCCAAAAAGAGTGGCTCCTCTGGCATAAGCAGGAACGATCATCAGAAAAAGCATGCGATGGGCATCCAGGCCGAAAATACCTGCGGATTTCCCGGCAAACACACAAACTACGGCAACAGCTCCAATTGCACCTGCATTACTGTCCTTCATGATCGACAGGGCTTTTTTCGGATCACCCGCTCCACCGTATAAACCATCTGCTGTATCGCAAACGCCATCAAGATGGAGTGCGCCGGTAACCATAATCAGGAAAATCGTATCCAGTACCGCTACAACCGGCAAGGGCCAGAATCGGCTGGCAATCAGGTCAAAAAAACAAAGGAGCATACCGATCAGAAGACCTGCTATCGGAAAATAGGGCAGCATTTTATCTGGAACAAAAGTGCCTTTTTTCCCAATGGGAAGTATGGTTAAAAACTGTATGGCGGAAATGAACGGTTTCATCATATTCTGGTTAACCTTTAATCACAACTGGGATGCCGGCAACCATCCAGATCACCTTGTTTGCAACAGCAGCTACTTTTTGATTCACCAGACCTGCTGAATCTCTGAATGCACGTGCAAGAGGGTTTTCCGGCACAATTCCGGATCCTACTTCATTGGAAACAAGGATGACCGAACAGGGAGCATCCTGAATCGAACAGGTGAGCTGGCGGACTTCCTGAACCATTTCCTCCTGGCTGATGTTTTTCATCATGAGATTGTTGATCCAGAGCGTCAGACAATCCACCAGCACAACACTTGATGTTGCAGCGTGCTTTAAAATCGCTTTGGACAGGCCCACAGGAGACTCAATGGTGATCCAGTCACGGCTTCTCACCTGCTGATGATTGGAGACTCTTTTTTTCATTTCATCATCATAGGGAATACAGGTGGCAAGAAAGATTCTTTTTCCTGAAATTTTTTCCGCCAGCTCAAGCGCATGGCTGCTTTTTCCACTGCGGCATCCCCCAATGACCAATATTTTGTCCAACATACGGGTTGATCCTTTCTTTCCGGTTCCTCATTCAAAGCAGATCCAAAATCAATTCTGTATGAATATGTTTTTGAAAATGTCTGGATAATCGTTCATATTCTCTTTCTCTTGCTGCAAGACCTCCGGTTCTGTCAACATGGATATGGCCGTGCCCAATCATTTTCAGCCATTTTCGGATGATTCCGGGCATATCAAAAAGTCCGTGGATATAAGTGCCCATAATCCGTGCATCCTTGTTTATGCATCCTTCGTCATGATTGCATAGGGTTTGGTTTTGAGAATGAACCTGAAACAGGGGTTTGGCATCACCTCTGATGGTTTGTCCCATATGAATTTCATAACCGGTTCCAGCCTGATCATCCCATGAAAAGGATGTCAGGGTAGTGGTTTTGGGTGAAGACAGTGTCGTTTCAACCGGGAGCATGCCAAGGCCAAGGCTGGAACCGGAAGAACCTTCAAGTCCGTCAGGGTCGTGAATCATACGCCCCAGCATTTGATACCCTCCACAAATGCCAAGTATATATCCGCCTTTGGAAGCGTGTTCAATTAGTTTCTCTGCCCATCCGGTTTTTTGCAGCCAGTGTAAATCAAATCTTGTATTTTTGGAGCCAGGAAGGATTACTGCCCCAAAAACAGAAAGATCTATCGGATTATCGATAAAATGGAGAGCAAGACCATCTATGTCAGAAAGGGGATGAAAATCTGTAAAATTGGAAATATGTGGAAGTCGGATTACTGCTATCATCAGGGTGCCCTGGGATACAGCAGGAGGTGTATCTGTCTTCTCAATCACGACAGAATCTTCCTCTTCAATCCGGATATGATGAAACCATGGGAGAACCCCGAAAATGGTTTTTCCGGTTTTTTGTTCAAGCCATCGGATACCCTCATCAAAAAGGGATATATCTCCTCGAAACCGGTTGATGATCACCCCTCTGATCCGCTCCTTTTCTCGGTCGGAAATACACGCAAGGGTTCCTACAATCTGGGCAAAAACGCCGCCTCGATGGATATCTGCAACCAGAATAACCGGTGCGTCCGCATATTCCGCCATCCGGAAATTCACGATATCATGCTGCATGAGATTGACCTCAGCGCAGGAACCGGCACCTTCCATCACAACAATTTCATGGACGGATCGCAAGCGGTCAAGGGCAGCGGCTGCATAGGAAAAATAATTTTTCTTTTTTTCATGATATTCAACAGCAGTATTGTTTCCCAAGGGTTTCCCGAGGAGAACTACCTGTGCACCGACTTCGCTTGTTGGTTTTAAAAGGATGGGATTCATATCCACATGGGGAGGGATCCCAGATGCTTCTGCCTGGACAATCTGGGCACGGCCGATCTCCAATCCTTCAGGAGTCACACCGGAATTATTGGACATGTTCTGGGCCTTAAATGGGGCGACATCCATTTTTTTTTCAAAAAGGAATCGGCAGAGCGCTGTTGTGATAATACTTTTACCCACATCTGACCCGGTTCCGAATACGGCAATCGACTTACCCATGTTTTTTGTTGAATTCAACTCCTGCCTGAAACCTTTCAAGTTCTTTCTCCTGTCATTCGGATCAGGTCATTTTTATGGCATGCGGTTTCAAACCGGATGTTCACGATGGATCCTGGTTGTGAAAATTCAATTTTTCTTCCGGATGAATCGATGATTTCATGAATCTTGTCAAGATGCAGGGGGCCCTTTGCCGTAATGATCTCGACAGGATCATGGACAAAGATTTTATTTTTAACCTCTGTCAGGGTCAGGCCTTGTACTGTATTTTCAAGAATTTTTCCGATAAAAGTATGGCCCCTGAGTGGATTTGCATTCTGGTAATTGGGTGTAACTTGGTCTGGATCATTAAAATAAAAACCTGTACAATAATCGCGGTGAGTGATGCTGCAAAGCTGTTCGAGCCATTCTTCCTTTACACGATAGGTTTCCGGAGCGGAACAATAGCTGTCAATCGCCTCTCGATACACTTTGACAGTAGAGGCAAGGTAGTTGATCGTTTTCATACGGCCTTCAATTTTAAATGATGTGATTCCAGCCTGTATCATTTCCGGGATATGTTCGATCATGCATAGATCTTTTGAGTTAAAAATATAAGACCCCCGCGAATCTTCCTCAATGGGCATAAATTCTCCGGGCCGCAATTCTTCAACAACAGAGTAGTTCCAGCGACAGGGATGACTGCATATTCCCTGATTACTGTCCCTTTTGGTCAAAAAAGAACTGAGCAGGCATCTGCCGGAGTATGAAATGCACATGGCTCCATGAACAAAGGCTTCAATTTCAGCAGAGGTTTGCCGGCGGATCTCTTTGATTTCTTCAAGAGACAACTCTCTCGCCACATTGACCCGCTTTACTCCAAGGCCTTCCCAGAATTGAACGGTCTTGTAGTTGGTCGTATTTGCCTGGGTGCTTAAGTGAAGCGGAATATTCGGAATCAGATTTCGGGCAGACAAGAAAACACCCGGATCAGAAAAAATCAGGGCATCTGGCCCAATCCTGCCAAGATTTTTCAGATAGTTATCTATTCCAGCCAGATCCTGGTTTCTTGCATAGATGTTACAGGCCACATAAACCTTGATATTGGCTTTATGGGAAAATGAGATTGCCTTTTCCATTTCGTCCAGGGTAAAATTCCCTGAAAAATTGCGTAATGAAAACTCTTTGTTCGCAAGATACACGGCATCCGCACCATAGTGAACTGCAATTTCGAGTTTTTCAAAATTGCCGGCAGGTGCCAACAATTCGATGGGCCGGTTCTGAAAAGTCATGATTTGTTTCAATTCATTTTCAATATAGGATTCGTTTCAAGCCATATGGAACGCTATTGTCCAGTTATGAATACGCATACGGACAGCGATAAAGATTGTTACATATATCATTTTTCACCATTCGATCAATAAAGAGTTTGAATTGTTTTTGGGTCCATAATATAAAATATCCATAACAGGTCTTGATGGAAATCGGAAGATATGTATAAAAAATTCTATAATCTGAATGAAAAACCTTTCAAAATCGTACCCAATCCAAATTTCCTTTTTTTAAGCCCAAGGTATGAAAATGCATTAACCTATCTGGAATATGGTCTTGCGGAAAAAAGCGGTTTTATCATGCTGACAGGTGAAATCGGAATGGGTAAAACCACATTGATTCGCTACCTTTTAAATAAGCTTGAATCCAGGATGGAAGTGGGGGTTATTTTAAATACCAATGTCACCTCTGATCAGATTCTCAAGCTGATCCTTCTTGAGTTTGAACTTCCAACATCAGATGTAGATAAATCAAAAGATCTGGAAACCCTGTATCGGTTTTTAATTGAACAATATAAGATAGGGAAACAGGTTATTCTCATCATTGACGAAGCACAGAATCTCACGGATGAAGCGCTTGAGGAAGTCAGGATGCTTTCAAACCTCCAAAGTGATGAGGAGATTCTGTTACAGGTCATGGTTGTTGGCCAGCCTGAACTGAAAAAGAGATTAAGAGAACCCGGCCTTGCCCAATTTTCTCAAAGAATCGCAGTGAGTTATCATCTGTCTCCCGTAACAAGAAAGGAATGTTATGACTATATTGCCCATCGATTGAAGGCCGCAGGTGGAAGCCCTGATATTTTTTTGCAGGATGCGATGGATATGATATATGACAACTCCGGCGGAATTCCCAGAACCATTAACCTGCTGTGTGATGCCTGCCTTGTGTATGGTTTTGCAGATGAAATTGAAAAAATTGGGAAATACATCGTTCAGCAAGTGATTGATGATAAAGAGGGAATGGGTATTTTTACGGATAGTTTTAGAGAAGGCACATTCGATCATTCTGTGTCAGCAGACCAATCAACTGTGGAATCTGTTCCTTTGAATGAACCTGACGAAAAGAGAAAACAGCTCCCCCTTCAGGTTGAATGCAGCGAGGATTTAAAAAAAGAAATTCAACGCATTGAAGGGAAGGTTCAGGAACTTGAAATATCAGCAGAGGAAAACAAGACAGTACTTGAGAAAAAGATCGATCAGGTTCAAAAAAAAATATTGGGCAAATTAATACGTCTGCTCCTTGCAGAGCGAAAACAAAATGCAAGATTAATGCTTGAATACGGAAGCCTTAAAGAAAAATATCGTATGCTTGAGAAGAAATACAATGCAGTCATCCATAGCAGAGATCAATGATAAGAAAAGAAGTTGTCCGGAAAACCGGGTTACCATTCTGAAATGGCAACCCGGTATTTGGCAACCAGAGTTTTTCCTGGGGGGTATAATTTTTATTTTTTCTCATGACCGGCAGGAGGATTTTTTTCAGGCATATCTTTTTTAGGAGCTTCTGTTTGAGATTTTTTGGCAATGCCTGAGGCCAATATCCATTGATTGTCCTTTTTTTCTAGGCACAGGGTTTCTTTGTATTTAATGTCACCTTCGATCGTAACGGTGGCTTTGTTATCCTCCTCTTCCGTAACTGTGAAATCCAGATCCTTCAAGTCACATGGAATACCGCTAAACTGTTTCTGAATATAATTTTTACCAAAATCTTCAGGTGTGGCACTATCACTACTGCAACCGCAAACAGTTAGAAGGCCTAAACAACAAAGTAGAATCATCGCTTTTTTCATTTTTTTCTCCTATCCTTATGATGTCAGTGTAAGTTGTTGATGAACAGTAAAAGTTTTATCGAAGTACAGCAATTCAAGAATGCTTTTTTCCTTTAAACCCTCACCCCCTTTCACTTTCTGATGAAAATTTTTACGTTAAAAATTGGTAAAAATCTGGTAGAAGCAATGAATTAAATATGAAAGAAGAACAGCCATTTGTTTCTTATAACATCTTTATATTCTTGACACAATGATGAGTTGCCGATAAACTGTAAAATATTGATGAACCGTTAATAAATTTTTTTTCCTTTAATATAACAAGAGGTTAATCTCCCAGGTGGACAGATGATGATAACCCGGTTTTTTGAAGAACTCCAGAAGTTTGAGAAGGAGGTGACATATGTATAAAAAAATACTTGTGCCATTGGATGGATCGAGCCGTGCAGAAAAGATCCTCCCTCATGTGAAAAATTTGGCCAAGGTAAACAGTTCGGAAGTCGTATTTCTTCAGGTCATCAGACCGATTATTGTTAGTGACGGCTATAAGGGAATTCTTGTCGAGGAAAGCCAAGGGGAGAGTAATCGGAAGCTGGAAGAGGCATTGGAGTACCTTTCCGGTATTGAAGGTGAATTCAGAGAATCTGGAATAATAACCCACAAGCGATCGTTGATAGGCTCTGTTGTAAATACCATTATCGAAGTTTCTCAAAGTGAAAATGTTGATCTGATCGCAATGGCAAGTCATGGCAGAAGCGGGCTTTCCCGTGTTTTTTACGGAAGTGTAGCTGCCGGAATACTTCAAGCTGTTGACAGGCCATTACTCCTGATACGATCCCGCGATATTTCGTGATTTATGAACAGCAGGTCGGGTCGATTTTTTTAACCGGTTCACAATATTGAATTTTCCTATTTTTAACACTTTCTTATTTTTCATAAATGATGTATGGTGAATTCGAAATAATCTCAAAACCAAATGGAATCCCTGTTAGTATATGATGTTTTTTAGTTTCCATGTTGTCAGCGCATGCGTTTGATGCTGGGTCAGCTTTATATATATATGAAGTAAATGTGAGAATTCCTGATCATGGTAGACAATTGAAAAAGGAGGGAATTGAGGTTATGAAAAAAATGAAAATAGATTTACAGCTTGTAGTAAAGGGAATCAAGGCAATCAACAACCAACTTGACAAAGCGATTAAGGCAGTTGAAGGTTCAGCAGTTCAGGGGCTTTCGAAGAAAAAAGATGTGTCAGGGAAAAGTGCCAAGAAAGAAAACACTGCTGGAAAAAAAGCAGCAGATTCGGCGACGGCTTTTGATATGGTAATACAAATCATATCAAGAAGCAAACAGGGCATAGACACATCAAAAATTAAAGAAAAAACCGGATTTGATGACAAAAAAATTGCAAACATTATTTATAAGGCAAAGAATCGAAATTTGATCCGGAGCATCAGTAAAGGGATTTATGTAAAAGCTTGATGGTAAATACGTAACAGGTTCGGTGGGTGAGATAAGATGACGCTGCCCACCGGACCTTTATGAGAAATAGAGATTCATAGACATGTTAAATCTATTCCTGGATCGCGTTCCTTCAGGAAAGAAATAGATTGAGTTACCCTGATCAATTTTTTTTCGCAATCTGCTATCATTTTGTTTGTGCTTTCCTTGTCACCTCGTTTCAGCAAAAATCTTAGCTTGAGTTTCAGAAATAGATTTTTTATAATTAGTAACCATTCAAAAATTGACAATTTTTCAAATTACAACCTGCGAGAATATATCTGACTTTCAGGAAATCTAAAGAAGCCACAAGTGATACGATCTTCAGTCTTTACATATTAGTCAGGCACGGATTGTTGACATATACGATACTTCGGTAAGGATGTTACAAAATGGAAAAAGCAACTGTTCTGGTTGTTGACAATGAAAATGATGTTCTCAAGATCATTGAAAACGCGCTGGGGACAATCAGTTATGACATCATTTTTTCAAAAAATGGTATTGAGGGGCTTGCGAGATTAAAAACCAGCCCTATTGATATTGTGCTGGCGGATCAGTCAATTCTCGATATGGCCTGTTTGGATTTTTTAAAGGTTGTTAAAAAAGAGTATCCTGATGTTGTAACGATTATGTTGGCGGACCAGATGGATCTTGATACAACCTTACGAGTGATTAATGAAGCCGGTGTGTATCGATTTATTCATAAACCATGGAATTCATTTGAGTTAAGAATCAATATTTCTCGCGGGCTTGAGTTTAAAAAAATGATTATGGAAAAAAGACGGTTATTGGAAGAAATTAAAAAAAATGACCTCATACTCCAAAAATTGGAAAAAAAGTTTCCGTATATTAACAGGATTATCCACCAAGCGGTTGAGGCAGATTCTTGATAACAATTGATTTTATATTTCAAATGAAAGAATTGTGGGCGATTATGGAGGCGGTCAATGGGTAAACACTGCATACTGATTGTTGATGATGAACAGGTAATCCTTGATCTTGCAGTGGATACGCTGAAAAAATATGATTATAAAGTGATTACAGCAAACAGCGGAGAAGATGGCCTGGATATGCTCACTCAGCATCCCGTGAATCTGATCGTCAGTGACCAGCGCATGGGCGGTATTTCCGGGGTTGAATTCTTAAAAATAGTAAAGAAAAAGTACCCGAACATCATAACGATAATGTTAACCGGTTTTGCGGAAACAGAGACGGCAATGAAAGCAGTGAATGAAGCGGGGATATACAAATTTATCGTCAAGCCTTGGAATATGATGGATTTCCGAAATACAGTGGAGAGAGCATTGGAATTACAGCATCTGATTATGGAAAAAGAGGAACTCATGAAAAAGCTTGCCCTGCAAAAAAGAATATTTCAACAAATCAGCAGGGAATATCCGGATATCGTAAGACCGAAAAACAAATCCGTTGTTGATTGTTAGGGGAGTGTTACAAAACTACTGTTTTTTTTATTATCATTCTCTATGGTTATCCGGCCTTGACCATATGTAGCTATGATTGAGACGTAAATTTTATAACCAGATTATTAAGCTGGTTTGAAAGCTTCATCAGTTCATCCGCGTTATTGTTGGTTTGAGAACTGCTGTTTGCAATTTCGCCTGCAGCCTGGTTTACTTCGGAAAGCGCTTTTGACATCTCCTCTGCGGTTTGTGAACTATGTGCAATGGTTTGATTGATTTCAGAAATTCCAAACGATGATTGAGCGATATTGCCGGCGATCTCTTTGGTTGTGGCTGACTGCTCTTCTATAGCCGCAGCAATGGTTGAAACAAATTCGTTTATTTCATTCACAATATTTGAAATTTGTCGAATATCTGTCACCGTATCTGCGGTAGCAGATTGAATATCTTCAATCTGCTTTTTAATCTCATGCGTTGCTGCTGCAGTCTGTTTTGCCAGTTCTTTGATTTCATTTGCAACAACAGAAAAGCCCTTTCCTGCTTCTCCTGCCCGGGCAGCCTCAATTGTGGCATTTAAAGCAAGTAAATTGGTCTGCTCCGAGATATCCTTTATCGCTTCCGTGACTTTTCCAATTTTTTTAGCATCCTGCCCTAGTTTATCAACTTTTTTTAATGTGCTGTTTGAATAGGCTACGGCTTGCAGTGCAATCTTGTGCGTTTCATTGGTATTTTCTGCGATTTCATTTATGGTGCCTGTCATTTCTTCAACCGATGCCGCTACCGTGTTTGCATTCGTTGTTAACTGTTCCATGGATGATGCTACGGTTGTAGTGTTTTCATTGAAGGATTCAAAGGCTGTAAGGACACTCCTGGACTTGGATGACATATCCTGAGCTCCTGCTGACATCAGGTTTGAAATGTTCGAAAGACTGATAGAAGAGTTGTTCAGGATTTCAGCATTATAACGGATCTCCAGAATCGCATCTTCCAGCCGGGATTTATTCTTTTTTAATTCTGATCCACGGCTTTTAATTTTTTCCCGCATATTGTTGAGATAGCTTCCAATGAATGAAAGCCAGAATAATGCGGCGATAAGAATAAAAAGCTGTACAAGATTCAGATGTAAATTAAAATTTGGCGGAGGATACATCGAATCCAGAAAAATCACAAATCCATATCCTGCTGCTGCGATCAGGGATACGACGATAAATTCCAAGCGATTGAATTGGAAAGCTCCAAAAAGAATCACAAGCAGATAAAAAATAAGACTGGCGCCTCGAATTTCATAAACAAAATAAATAAAATAGGACACCCAGATCAGGGCAATTGAGATCTGGGCCATGGTCAGGCTGGGGTCTTTGAATCCTTTATTCCAGCCAAGCCGAATCACGATATAAAAAAGAACTTGTCCCCCTCCAAGCATGATAACCCAAAACGCAAACTGCATTGGGGTCATAAAGACCAAATTGGCGTTCATTGAAACCCAGACAACAATCAGGCAGATCCCAAAAAAAAGGTCTGCCATCAACTGCCGTTTTACTCGAATCGCTTGTTCCCGATCATTTTTTGGTATGATATTCATATCTGAGAAGCCTCATTTTTCAAGGGAATTATTTTTCAACAAGTAAGGTTTTTTATTAAATTCAAAAGATGCCTGTAATTTATCATGAATCGGCGTTATTGCAAGGGGAAATAGTCAGGTGGATGGAATGTGGTTTTAAAAAAATGACCGGAGATTTTTATGCAATGAAAAAGCGTTTTCTGATATGGAATTGATACGGGTGTAAATCGGTTTTATTATGGATCGGTAAAAAAAAATCGGGACTCTCATTTGTATCCTGAAAGGGGGTAAATGGAAAATCAAAAACAACTATTCCGGTATGAATCACTCGCAAGTGAGTTGGAAACAAAGATCAAAAACGGAACGTATAGGGCAGGGGAAAAGCTTCCTTCCATAAGGGAATTCCATCATCATCTGAGTTTGAGTATCAGTACGGTATATAAAGCGTATATTGAACTGGAAGCCATGGGACTGATTGAAGCCAGACCAAAGTCAGGGTATTATGTGAGTCCTCCTCAAACCATCCTGAGAAAGCCTGCATTTGTCAAGAGGAGTTCCGTGCCCAAAAAGGTTGATCTATCCTCTGTTGCGCAATCAATTCATAATGCGATCAGCAATCCTGATATTTTACCACTGGGAGGATCGGTCATATCCCCTGAACTGTTTCCCTACAAGCATTTCTCAAGAATCATAAAAGGAATAACTGCCAATGAGATGAAAACACTTATGGGGTATGCACCCACTGGAGGCACATATCTGCTCAGGCGCCAAATTGCCATGCGGACTGTCGGAATTTTTGGGAAAATTGATGCAGATGATGTCATTATCACCAATGGATGTATGGAAGCCCTGACTTTGTCTTTACAGGCGGTTGTCAAGTCCGGAGATACGATTGCTATTGAAACACCCACTTTTTTTACTATTCTGCGCCTGCTTGAGGAGCTCGGGGTCTATGTCGTGGAAGTCCCGACAGATCCGCAATATGGAGTTGATCCGGAAGAGTTGGAAAAAGTGATTGCCATAAATGAGATCAAAGCATGTCTTTTTATGCCCAATTTTCAGAATCCATTGGGAGCATTGATGCCGGATTCCTCAAAAAAACAGATCGTCGAAATGCTGAATCAGAAGGACATTCCCATTATCGAAGATGATATTTACGCGGAACTCTATTTTGGAAAAAAACGGCCAAGCACTTTAAAAAAATATGATGCAAAAGGATTGGTACTGAGCTGTTCTTCATTTTCAAAAACACTGGCTCCTGGATTGCGAATCGGTTGGATTCTGGCAGATGAAAGATTTCGCCAGCGGGTGCAAAAATTGAAATCGGTTGTTTCCATATCTACATCCAATCTGGATCAGTTTGTCCTTACAAGGTTTCTGGAAAGCGGAGGATATGACCGTCATTTGCGATCGCTTCGAAAAGCACTAAACCATCAAGTTATCAGTATGGCGTGTTCGATCCAGAAACATTTTCCTCACAACACCAGGCTGGCAATTCCGGAAGGCGGAACCTTTTTATGGGTAGGCC
>PNOB01000056.1 GCA_013824585.1 Desulfobacterium sp.
CGGAAAAAATCGGGTTGAAATCAACTGGAAGTGGATTTTTAGATGAACAATCCATGATACCCGTTTCCGGGGTTTTTGCAGCAGGGACGGCAAAGGGGCCCAAAAGCATCACAGAATCCGTTGCGGACGCAGGAAGGGTTGCTTTGGATGTCCTGAATTATTGTAAGGTGCAATACAATTAAAATGGAGAAATTTCTTGACGGTAAAAGTATTAATCGCCGGTGATGGAAAGATTGCCATCCATACCGCAACAGAATTAACAAACAATGGCATTGACATTGTGCTGGTTTCAAGAAAGGAAATTGACCAGGTAAATTTCCTGAAGGATACGATTCAGGGAGAGTATACAGGAGCTTTAATCTACAGTGATTCCGAGATAATTGCCTGCCAAGGATGTGTAAATGATTTCCAGATAACCATCCGCTCCAATGAAAAGGATATTTCAGAGAATGTTTCCGGAATCGTGATTGCCGAAGAGTATCGAAGAAAAGAAAATTTTGAAAGCAATGGACTCAAGCCTTCACATTCCGTTATTTCTCTGTCAGAGATAGCAAACGCAATTGAAAACAGATCAAACCATCAAGCCTTATTGAAAGAGGGGCTCAAGGTGCTTTTTCTAACAGGATGTAATCAGGAAAGCAATCCGGTTTTGCTGAATGAAGTAATGACCAGTGCACTTCAATTGCAAAAAAAATATCATCAGGAAGTCTTTATTCTCACCGGGAATCTTAAGGTCGGTGGAGAAGGCCTTGAAACGCTTTACAGGGAAACGAAAGCATCTGGCGTTTTTTATGCCAAGCTCAATCAAATACCCCCTGTGGTTGAACAGTCGGACGACGGAAGAGTTACCGTGGTATACCGGGATGAGATTCTTCAATCGTCAATAAGGATTTCTCCCGACATGGTGGTAGTGGATGAAGAGCTTTTGCCATCTGAGAACCTGGAAGCATTGGCAAGGGTGTTTGAACTGGATCAAGATAAAACCGGTTTTTTGCAAACAGATAATGTTCATCGGGAACCTGTTTTCACCAATCGAAAAGGAATCCTGGTTGCCGGCCCGTCACGGCGTATCGCTGATCATAAAGCTCATCTGGATGATGCTGGCCATGCTGCACTTGTAATGATGAGCCTGACAGGGAGCAAAGCCGATTCCGTTTCTGTTGGAAAAGCCAAAATTGGCGTTGTTGAGTGCGCCAGATGCATTACATGCTTTCGGATCTGCCCGCATAAGGCGATCGGATTGGAAGGCCGGGTCACGGTTTATGCGGATGCGTGTGAAGGGTGTGGAATTTGTGTTGCTGAATGTCCCAGGGAGTATATTGCCTGGACAGGCCCTGGAATTTCAGATGACCTTGAGAAAATTCACATCAGCAGGATTGCGGATCAGGCAGAAGATTTTATTCCGATCATCGTTGCTTTTTGCTGCACACGATCTGCGGGTAAATCGTTTCGTTTGGCAGCAGATCAATTAAAAAGCCTGGCTGAAGGTCTGAAAATAGTAGAAGTTCCGTGTGCCGGCGGCATTTCAATGAGTCATATTTTAAGCACTCTTATGAAAGGAGCAGATGGGATCATCTTGCTGACATGCCATCCCGGGAACTGTTATTCAGAGGTTGGGAATCAATATGCAAAATCAAGAGCGGAAAATGTAAAGGCTCGGTTGTCGGTTATGGGGTTTGGGAAAGAGCGTCTGCATATCGAGACTATAGCGGCAAATATGGGGACAGAGTTTGGCAGGATCATAAAAGCATTTCAAAAACAACTACTGGAGCTCGGTCCGAGTGTGATCCGGAAGAACCTGAAGAATTCATAAGGATAGAGAAGATGACTGAAACAGATAAAATGATTGAAATGGACAATCTGAACCGGGGCTGTTTGAGATCATGGCCGCATTCTCAGGATTATTGTGTTACTTGTGGAGCCTGCTCAAGCTCATGTCCGGTTTCAGGGATTGACGGGTTTGATCCCCGCAAAATCGTACGCATGGTTTCCCTTGGTATGCAGGAAGAAATCGTTGCGTCCAGATGGCCATGGATTTGCACAATGTGCGCAAAATGTGAGAATGTATGCCCCATGGAAGTCGATATCCCGGGTCTGATACGGAAGATACGATCCATGAGAGACAGGGACAAGGTCCCAGGAATTCTCCATAAAGGGCTGGACATGGCCATTCAGACCGGCAATAATCTGGGGCTGCCGCAGGAAGATTTTATTTTTATTCTTCAGGATGTCGGAGAAGAGATTGCACAAGAACCCGGATTCGAAGATTTTATGGTTCCGGTGGATAAACAAGGGGCAAATATCCTGACAACCATCCACAATAAACTGGTGAACACCCATACGGATGATTTAAAGCACTGGTGGAAGATTTTTTTCGCAGCCAAGGAGGATTGGACGGTTCCTTCCATCAATTGGGAGGGAACGAACTGGGGGTTGTTTACCGGGGATGATGAAAAAATGAGGATCATGGCCGGCCGGGTTGCAGAAAATATGGAACGGCTTCAGGCAAAAAATCTGCTTTGGCCGGAATGAGGGCATGCCTATCTTGCGACCAGGTCTGGTCTTGAAAAATGGTATCCGGAAGTATTGGGAAAATTTGGAACCTATACTGTATTTGATTTGCTGATCAAGTACATTCAGATAGGCCAAATCAAACTGGATAAAACTAAGATATCTGTAAAAGCAGCATATCATGATCCTTGCAATTATGGACGAAAGGCTAAAAAGCTTTTCGGGCATGGTTTTTTTGATGAACCCCGCTGGATCCTGGATCAGTGTCTTGAAGAGTGGGTTGATCTGTATCCGGCAGGAATGGGGCAATACTGCTGTGGTGGTGGCGGCGGCACACTGGTCACCGGGTATGATGAGGAACGAATTTTTTATGGCAGGAAAAAAATGGAGCAGATCAAGGCTGCGGAAGTACAGATGATTGTTGTTCCCTGTCATAGCTGCCATGGACAGTTGAATGCATTAAAAAAGACACATGGAATGGAAGATTTGGAAGTCAAGTATCTTTGGGAGCTGGTTGCGGACATACTGGTACTTTGATGATGTTTCAAATCACCGTTTCTGGAAAGTGGATCGATTATAACATCCACGTACGTATCTGCAACTGAACCTACCCTCATAAATAACCGCGAATTAATCCAAAAACAGAGAAAATCATTTCTGCTGGATCGGGATATTTCAATAATAATTTGAAATATAGATATTTTTTTAAAAAATTAGCTTGATTTATTTGAATTTTATGATAATAAATTTTGCGAAAAAGAGAATTCGCCTTCCTGGTTCGATGCAAACATCGTAATAAATTTATAAACCGCTCCTCTTATTGAACGCATCAATAACGCGATGGATACACTATGAGTTATTATTCTCCGAATCAAGAGCCTGAACGACGTGTCGTGACAGTTATGTTTGCTGATATATCTGGATTTTCGGCGATGTCTGAACAAATGGATCCAGAGGAAGTATCCAGTGTCATGAATCGCTGTTTTGCAATGATGGAGCATATTATTGAAAAGTATGGTGGCACGATTGACAAATTTATGGGCGACTGCGTTATGGCATTGTTTGGCGTACCTGCAGCCATCGAGAATGCAGCTTACAAGGCCATACAAACCGCTCTTGAGATTCAGAACAGACTTAATTTGTTAAACAGGGAAAACAGATTTGGAGCACAGTTGGATATTCATGTGGGTATCAATACGGGAACCGTTCTTGCCGGTGCCATTGGTGGTAATCGTAAAAAGGAATATACGGTAATGGGGGATACCGTGAATATCGCATCAAGACTTGAAAGCATTTCACAGGTCGGTCAGATACTTGTTGGGCAGGATACCTATCATGCAGTCAGGGGAAGATTTCAATTTAAGAAAGTCAAACCTCTGATCTTAAAAGGGAAGACTGAAATCATGTCGATCTATGAACTGCTTCCGGGAAAAAGGTCAGTTCATCATAATGAATTGACCAGCCACAGGATGATTTTTTCCGAACTGATAGGCAGGGATACAGAAGTCGCTATGATTACATCATGTTTTCAAAAGCTATCGGAAGGTAGCGGAGGAATTATCAGTATCACAGGAGAGGCAGGGATTGGAAAATCCCGTATTTTATATGAAGTCAGGAAAATGAAAGTGTGTCGAAAATTCATTTTTCTCGAAGGGAAAAGTATTTCAATGGGGAATAAGTTTGGTTTTCATTCATTTTCAAATCTGTTTCAAAACTGGGCCGGGATAAAAGAAAATGATCCGGAAGAGGTTTCTTTCAGAAAGCTTGAGAAGGCCACACGATCGCTCCTTGATGAGGATGCGGATGAGGTTCTTCCATTTGTTGCAACGATTATGGGCTTATCCATTCCGGATCATTGTTATCAGAGGACAGAAGAGATTGAGGGTGATGCACTGGAAATCCTGATTGTTAAGAGCATTAAAAAGTTTTTGGTAAAATTGTCATCGAAGAGACCTGTTGTTTTAATCATGGAAGATCTTCATTGGTCAGATACAAGCTCTGTTGAATTACTTTCCGAACTTCTTCCTCTGTGTCAAAAACATTCGATTCTCTTTGTGAATCTTTTCCGTCCGATAACGGAAACAAATATGAATATAATGGTAGGAAACATGAGGATCCAATGCCCGGATCGATATATTGAAATGCTGATTCAACCACTTTCCGAATCCCAGGGTGAATGTTTAATTGACAGCCTGATTAAGACCAATGGCATGCCTGAAAAGGTTAAAACCCGGATTTTACAAAGGGCAGACGGCAATCCATTTTTTATTGAAGAAGTGATGCGGTCCTTTATTGATATCGGAGCTGTGGTGAGGAAAAATGGTTGTTATCTGATAACGGATATGGTTGGCGCGGTTACAATTCCTCAGACCGTAAATGATGTTGTTATGTCAAGAATAGATCGGTTGGATGATTCAACGAGAGAAGTCTTGAGGATTGCATCTGTAATCGGCAGAACTTTTTTTCATCGAATTTTATCTCATGTTATTGATGATGCAGAAAAAATTGAATCTGCATTGAGAGAACTGAAAGAGATGCAGCTTATTGTGGAGCGGTATCGTTTTGAGGAAACAGAATATGTATTCAAGCACGCCCTTGCTCAGGAAACAGCATATGCTTCCATGCTTAATCAGAAACGTAGAGAACTGCATGGGAAAATTGCAAGTGCCATTGAAATCATATTCAAAGACCGGTTGAATGAATTTTATGGCATGCTGGCTTATCATTATATCGGTAGTGATGATATGGACCGTGCTGAGACATGTATGTTGAAAGCAGGAGAGGAATCTTTACGTGCAGGAGCTTCAAATGAAGCTTTCTATTATTACCAGGAAGCTTTGGCCATCTATCTGAAAAAATACGGGGACAGCGTTGACTTTTTGAAGGTGGCCATGATTGAAAAGAATATTGCTCAAAGCCTTTACAATCGTGGCCAATATAAAGAAGCCCTGATATTTTATAAAAAAGCACTTGCCTGTTATAATATTCGAACTCCTGAAAAAGGCTTTTTTTTGGCTATCTGCTTTCTTTTTGCATTTTTGGATTTTTTGGTAAGCCTCTATCTGCCAGCCTTAAAATGGCGTAAAGATCCAGAGGCCAGCGATATCGAGGTGATCAATCTTTTTTATAATAAGGTTTCAACCTTGTTGTACACGGACTCCAAAAAATTTTTTATGGAATCCTTCTTTTTTTCAAGATATCTTTCCAGATACAATATCCAGAAGATAAAAGGCGGGGTTGGTATGTTTGTCGGGTTGAGCGTGGCCTTTTCCTGGTCAGCCGTTTCTTTTCGATTGAGCAGAAGAATTTTCTGTTTTGTAAAGCAAAAAGCTCATCCTGAAGATGGAAAATCCAGGTTAAACCTTGAAATGGCCAATCTGTTTCTTGGTTATTATACCGGGAACTGGGATATATCATATGATAAAGATCTTGTTGAGTTTGGTCTTCAACAGGGATCCATCATGCATGTTTCCGGATATATCGCCTTTTTGGGTCGTATACGGTTAGAACAGGGCAGATACCAAGAGGTACGCAATTTGGTTAAACAGTTATCCGATATCGGCAGTACGTATTCACATGATTTTTCACAAACCTTAAAATATTTTTTAAATACGAAGTTGTTACTGAAGTATCGCAAGCTCAGAGCAGCTATGATTGAAGCAGAAGAGGGGATAGCGTTTGTTTCCAGAACGGATTTCAAACAGGTTCTCATGGTTCTATACTCGTTTAAGGTTTTGATTTACCTTTTTTTGGATGACATCCAGAATGCAAAAATATTTTTGGATGCAGCCAATAAAATTCGATCTGAAACCGATATTGTTTCTTAATACTTTTGCCATTATCTCATGAGCCTTGCTCACTTTGAGTTATATTGTTTAGAGGGTGTTCTTGCAAAAGGTGACCCGAAGACAATAAACATAAGCAGAAAAAAAGCATTTGCAGCATGCCAGCTCATAAAAAGAAATTCCAGAAAAGTGGTATCCTATCAAACAGAGGCATACAGACTTATGGGGAAATATTACTTGTTAACTGGCTGTCATCGCAAAGCACTCAAGTTGTGGGATCAGAGCCTATCGATAGGTGTCAAGCTTGGAGCCCAGATAGAAGTGAGCCGGACATGTTTTGAGATCGGCTGTTTCTGGAATACAAATACGGAAAAATTGTCTCTGGCTGAAAAAAATAATGGGAATACCTATCTTGAGAGAGCCAAAAAGCATTTTCAATCAATGGAGTTGTATTGGGACTTGGATAAAATCCAAAAAATCCATTCCACAAGAAGCTAACAGGGATATTCAATCCGGCCATATTGAAAAACCGGTCTATCCTCTGAAATACATAAACAGGAGTTCTGCAATACAGGCAGGTTTTTCCTGACCTTCGATTTCAACCGTGTGTGTATTGGTTACCAGAATCCGATCTTCAGATTTAACTGCAATATCAGTAAGTGTGATCCTGTCTCTTATTTTTGATCCCACAGGAACAGGGTTGATGAGCCGTAATTTGTTCATTCCATAATTGACCGTCATTTTTGTGCCTTCCGGAATGATTGCAAACTTTTCTGAAAAATGGGATAAAAGAGAGACAGTAAGAAAACCGTGGGCAATGGTTTTTCCAAAAGGCCCTCTTGCTGCCATTTTTTCATCAACGTGAATCCACTGTCTGTCCAGTGTGCAGTCTGCAAATTTATTGATCCGTTCCTGATCGATTTCCAACCAATCGCTAACACCAAATTCAGTCCCAATTCGTTTTTTCATCTCGTCAATGGATAATATTTCCACCGTCATGATAAATCTCCTTTTTTTGATGTTCATTGATTTTATTAACGATACATGATTCTTTTTCACTGCACAACCTTAATTTTAAAGGGTTTCATTCATTTATTGACAAATCCAAGGAAACGTCATTAGTAATTGTGTATATTTTTTTGCTGTTGTTTTGTATTGGAACATTACGACTCTAAGATGAGGATAAACAAATGTTTAAACCTGAACAATGCAATCTCTGTGGAGAATGTCTCGTGCAGTGCCAATGGATGGACGTTGATTTGGATCAGGCGGTTAAATGGAAACAATTGATGAATTCCGGAGAGTACGCTCCGGCACTTGATGCGTGTATCACATGCTATGGCTGCAATGAGATTTGCCCCCGAAAAGCGAATCCATTTGATTTGATAGCAGCATTGCAGGAAAAATTTTGTCGGTTCATTCCCGAAGATTCGGTTGCTGCTACAGAAAAACAGTATACATTTTCAGGTGAATTACGTGATATTCCTCAAGTGGATCGTGTGATGACGACCTGTGTGTTTGGTAAAAATGAAACAGCGCTGATTCAAGGAGAACTATACGATCTGCCCAAAGTGGGCGGCAAACCCTATTTCTGCTGGTTACTTTTCAGCCACATGGGGGTTGAAAGCATTCAAAGAAAACATGCCGAGGGGCTTGTTTCCCGTCTGGTAAAAACAGGTGCCAAGGAAGTTATCTGTTTTCATGATGATTGCTTTGCCATGCTGGCTCGTCTTGCTCCGGATTACGGAATTGATGTACCTTTCCGACCGATTCATCTTGCTGAATATTTAGTCGAGTATGTGAAAAATAATATAGATCGGATCAAGCCGGTCAATCTTGACATTTCTTACCAAAGGCCCTGTGCATCCAGACATACCCCGGAAAAGGAACATTTTATTGATGAGCTGTTTGAACTTGTCGGGGTTCGTCGAGTAAAACGCATTTATGATCGCGAAAAAGCTCTCTGTTGTGCTGGTGTAAAGCTCCTTCTGGGTATTGGAGATCCGGCTGAAGATCAGGAAAAAAATATCCTGGATGCAAAGGAGTCGGGTGCACAGGCTATGATATATCTTTGCCCCATGTGCCGCAATAATCTTTCTGTTGCAGCACAAAAGAATGAGCTGCCTTTTATTTTTATTGGGGATCTTGTCCGAATGGCAATCGGAGAGCTGGGTTCGGATATTGAATAGAAAATATCCGTTGACAATGGTTTGTTACACACTGGAAAAATTTTAGTTATTGGTAGCAAAGTTGTATTTTTTTTTCTTATTTATCGTTAATTTACGATGGTTATTGGGAGGGCTGCACATTGAATGAAAATAGTTGTTGCGGAACGAAAAATAGTGTCGGTCCCACGGGATTGCAAATACAGCCGTTTTCTTCAAAACAAGCGGACGATGAAGTTTGTTGTGGAACACCTGCCGGGCCACCAAGCAGCCCATATGAAAAGCCTGGATATCAAATCGTCCGTTTTGTAGATGGATTTATGGATATGGATTCCGGGCTGGTTCCGAAGGTTAATACCCATCTTTCATTGTTTGATATCGCCGGCAGCATCATGACACGTGTTGGGGTTAACCGGAATCGCTATAAAATATCCCCTGGCCTGTATGGGATCGGCAACCCCACACCAGACTCTCCGGTCCTGGTCACAGCGAACTATAAGCTGAGTTTTGATACTGTACGAAAGGAACTCTCCGGAATCAATGCATGGCTTCTTGTTTTGGATACCCATGGAATCAATGTCTGGTGCGCTGCCGGGAAAGGAACATTTGGAACACAGGAATTGGTAAAACAGGTAGAGGCTTCCGGGCTTAAACAAATTGTGAATCATCGAAAATTGGTTGTTCCACAGTTAGGCGCCACAGGAATTTCTGCACACCAGGTAAAAAAACAATGTGAATTTAAAGTGATATGGGGACCTGTTCGAGCCGCCGATATAGGTGAGTTTTTAAATCATGATATGAAAGCATCGGTAGGGATGAGGCGGGTCACTTTCTCCCTTCCGGAAAGATTGGTACTTATCCCTGTTGAAATTTATATTGGTTTCAAACCTGTTTTATTGACAATGTTTTTGCTTTTTCTTTTGTCCGGAATCGGGTCGGATTTTTTTTCTTTTAAAAATGCATGGGAACGTGGGTTGATTGGTATCAGCAGTCTTGTTGGAGGAGTGATTGCCGGAGCGGTTCTGACGCCTGTTTTTCTGCAAAATCTTCCGGGAAGGGCATTTTCCATCAAGGGAGCTGTTGCGGGAATAGTAACAGCCATTGTTGTTGTTTTATGGTATTGGAAAGACACGATTTGGCTTGAAACAATCGGATTGATGCTGTTCGTTATTACTATTAGTTCATATCTGGCCATGAATTTTACGGGCTCAACTCCCTTTACCTCTCCAACTGGAGTAGAGAAAGAAATGAGAAAAGCAATTCCATTGCAGGCTTTTGCATTGATCGTTGCTGCAATCTCATGGATCGGGG
Source organism: Desulfobacterium sp. (assembly GCA_013824585.1). Taxonomy (GTDB): domain Bacteria; phylum Desulfobacterota; class Desulfobacteria; order Desulfobacterales; family SURF-7; genus QZKS01. The sequence continues at coordinate 9,773 of PNOB01000056.1, forward strand.
CAGGCTTTTTATAAAAGAGAACCATTTTTTCAATAATCAGGTGTTAACCAGCAAAAAAAGAATGGGTGAAGATTGATGAAAGACTTTCGTTATCTTGAGGGGGTAGCCACCCTTGTGCTGAATGAGGAAAAATGTATTGGCTGCGGAGAATGTGAAATCGTATGTCCCCATGGAGTTTTTATTCTTGACAACAAGAAAGCCGCTGTTATTGATAAAGACGGATGCATGGAATGCGGCGCATGTGCCTTGAACTGTCCGGTCTCGGCAATCGAGGTCACCCCTGGAGTGGGATGTGCAGCTTATATCATTCAGACCTGGGTGAAACGCAAAGACTCGACTGCGTGCGGAGGTGGGGCTGTTTGTTGCTGATGTTCTTGATTGTTATGAAAAGACAGAGTAATGAGCGTCTGCTTCTGAAAAGATTTTTATGGTTCAATTTTTTCGTCTATGATTTTCTGTAGTCGATTGATCTCTCCTTTTGCTTTTACAAGTTCATCATCTGTTTTGTTGAGACGGTCAGCAAGTAATCCGGATATGCCTCGATACAGTATATAGAAAAAGGCTATTTTATCCTGTCCGGATAACCGCCTGATGTATTCACTATCCATGGTGAGACACATGGTATTGTCAATAGCATATACAGATGCAGATCGGTCTGTATTACGGATGAAGCCCATCTCACCGAACAGGTCGCCTCTCCGCTTTAAAATTGAAATGGTTTCATTGTTTTTGCTTATTCGTACACTTCCGCTAACCAGGAAAAAAATTATTGAATCTGTATCACCCTCTTGAATAATTATCTCGGATGGTTTGTATTGTCTGATCTTGCTGGCCTTGAGAAGGCCTTCCAGGTCTTTTACTTCAAACTCTTTTAAAATTGGAATCGACAGAAGTTTCATCAAATTTTCTTTATTTGCTTTAAGGTATTTGGATTCTTGCATTTTAAGTTCCTTTTCCAGATGATATTGAAATGGGATTAATACGCGAATCAGGGTGTACCGAATAATCCTTGAAGCGATCCTCTGACAAGAAGATTAAACCATATTATTTTTTTAAATACCCATTTTTTCGAAACCATTGGATGGATTTTTCAATTGAGGTTTCAACGGGCGAAAGTTCAAGGCCCAGTTCGGTTTTCGCCTTTGTGACATCAAAAAAGAGATATTGGGAGGTATAGTGTATCTCGGCAGGTGTCGAAAGCGGCGGTTTATGGCTTACGTAATCAGACCAGACCTTGAGAACGGATGTTCCGGCTTTCAGCGCTGCAACCGGAAGTCTGGGCAGTTTTCTGTTGGAGAAACCGGCAATTCGGTTTACAGTTCTGATAAATTCACCCATGGTGAGATTTTCATTCCCAAGTATATATAGTTCACCTGTTTTTCCCTTTTTTGCAGCCAGAAGATGACCCCTTGCCACATCATTTACATCAATAATATTGATGCCCCCTTTGTAATGAAATCGTGCAAGGCCGGAGATCACATCCAGGATACTCTTTCCAGTGGGCGTCGGGGTGATGTCGTTTTCTCCAAAAGGAAAACATGGGTTTACAACAACAAGATCAAGACCGTTTTTGGAGAAACCCAGGGCTTCCTGCTGAGAGAGATATTTGGTTAGAACATAGTGATTCCCAAGGTTATATTGATTAAACGGGGTCTTTTCATTGCTCAACTGTTTTCCGGGAGAGGTACCGATAGCAGCAACGGAACTTGTGTAAACTACTTTTTGTGTACCCGCTTTCAGGGAAGCCCAAAGAACATTTCGTGAGCCCTGGAGGTTTACCTCATAGATTGTGCTCCAGTCCTTCATCCAGATCGAATATACGGCAGCCAGATGGAAAACAGTATCCACTCCTTTAACTGCTTTTTCAACCGCACCTTGATTCAGAATGTCAGCTTGAACTGTTTCAATTTCAAGACCGGATAGGTTTGTCAGCGGTTCTCCGGGGCGTATCATAGCTCGTACTTCAATATTTTCTTTCAGAAGTTCCCGAACAACATGTGACCCGATAAAACCAGCTGCTCCTGTAACCAGTGCTTTTTTCATGCTCAAGCTCCTTGTATTTGTTTATATTGATAATTACATTTTTTTATTGATTAAAACAATTTTATCGTTGGTTCAAGTCATTTAATGCCAAACACCTGTCCAATTCATGATATGATCTTGCCATACAGATTCTTTTCCGGAATCCCCCCTCTTGTTTCTTTTGAAATGCTGCACTCTTGAAAATGAGGCTGCATTTTTCTATTTTTTGCAATCAAGGCTTTTACCACATCCCAACTTAGTTTGTTCTGCTGAGCCATACGTGTGATTTCTTCAAGGGCGGATCGATTGTCAAAGGACATGGGGCGATAGGGTCTTGGCGATACGAGCGCATCATATATGTCACAGGCGACCACGATTTCAACCATAGGATTGTCAAGAAAAATTCCCAGAGGATATCCTGATCCATCCCTTCGTTCATGGTGCTGCAGAGCTACAAGCCCTGGGAAGTGGTTGGTTTTTTGAAAATAATATGTCAGCAAGATGAACCCGGCTATGGAGTGGTGTTCAAGATGGGATTTCTCTTTGGCAGTCAGGGGGGTGTCTTTGGTCAATATAGATAAAGGAACAGTTAGTTTTCCAAAATCATGCGTGGGCCCGGCAATGGAGGCTTCAATTATTTTAATTTTATCCTTGATTAAATCCATGGCGAGTAACGTTGAAAGTGTGAATACCAGCAGGATATGGCGATACGTATAATATTCATGAATTTTGAAATATTCCAGATAGGAGATGATCGGTGCCGGGACTTCGATATCCGTAATGATTTCCAGCATACTTTTTACCGATTTTTTGTCAGAAAATATGACACTGTAATGCGCTGAAGTCTCAATTATTTTGAAAAAATCATCCATCAATGTATCATGCAGCATAATACGGATTAACGGATATTTATCATTGTTCTGATTGTTGGCTCGAAGAGAATTTAAGATCTCTTCATCCAATGTTGCTCCGGCTGGCACGAGCAGTTTTTTGCTGATGGTGTGGACTGGATATTCAAGGCGGATATTTGCAAGGTTTAGTTCTTTTTGCATTGGCTCACAGAAATCTATTGGAGTGAAGTTATTATTCTGACTTGTGATCTTCAAGATCGGATCAATATTGGTCAGTCTTGAATGAAACAAGAAGCAGAGCACCCTGTAACCATAATAACAAACAGAATGAATTATTCAACAAGTTTATGCACAAGTTTATGCAGCTTGAGGAACCTCACCTAAGAATATTGACATACAACTGTTTCTTGAATAGTGTAAAATAGTCGGAAGGTGATATCTTGGATGATAGTTGTTGAGTTAACAGCAAACAATGATAGGAGGCAATTTGGCATTAACGGTAAGTGTTAAAATCGAAAGAGAACTGGATGTGGATTGTTCCTCAACAGATGCATTTGCATATCTGGAGGACGTTCCTAAGTCGGCAAGCCATTTTCCGAATGTGGATAAACTGATTGACCTTGGGAACAATACATATCAGTGGGAGATGAAAAAATTTGGAGTCGATAAGTATTCCATACAATCAATTTATGCTGTAAAATATTCCAAAAACAAAAGCAAAGGCTGGATCAAATGGGAGCCGGTGGAAGGTATTGGAAACGGTATTGTCGAAGGCTCCTGGAAAATCAAATCCAATAAGGACAAAACAACTCATCTTACTTTTAATTCAAAGGGAGAGTTGACGCTCCCATTGCCTGGTTTGATCAAAATGATCGTATCACCACTGGTTATTCACGAGTTTTCCGGCCTTGTGGACAAATATTTAAAAAATTTACGAAAAGCTTTGTCTGCAATCTGAGTGACAGGCTGTATATAGCATCCTGCAAAAATGGAATGATCAGGCAGCTAATTTTTTTGATATGTTTTTCATAGTCAGTATCACCATACAGACTGCGGAATTTGCCTTTGGCGCCCCATTTGAACATAAACCGGACAACGTTCATGCTGGTACGATCAAAACCTTTTGTGATTCTTTCTTTCAGTATTATAGGTTTCAAATCCATTGGCGATCAGGTAATTTTCCAGGCTGCGCCTGGATAGATTCCAGGTATAACGATTTTGTCCCAGCCCGTGCACCAGTATAAATGAAATCCATTTGCAGTATCAACAGCGGAGTACTTCTCCAGCCCGTACACCCTTTTGATATTCTCCGTTTTTTACCACTTGGGTGCCATTGATGATCACATGGGAGATACCTTTGGGCCGGCCAGCCGGGTTATGGTCCTTTGCCGGTGTTTCGTCAATTAGTGTTGGATCAAAAATTACCAGATCGGCTTTTTTGCCAGCAGACAACACTCCCCGATCCTGAATTCCAAATCGTTCAGCCGAAGCAGATGTCATCCGCTGGATTGCATTTTCCATGGAGAACAGTTTGCGGTTTCGGACATATTCTCCCAGTATTTTAGGAAAGGTTCCCAATCCAGCCGAGTTTGGGTATCCGCCGAACCGGGTGAGTGCGTCTGTTTCAAAAAGGCACAGGTCATGTTTTAAAACATTTTCCAGTACGGTTTCCTGACCAGGCTCACCGCTGTATGAATGAAACAGGACAACTGTCTGCCCGTTGCTGTCTTCACTCAGTTTCAGTACTGTTTCAAAAGGAGAAAGCCCCCACTTCCGGGCAATGTCAATGATCCGGTATCCATTCAGTTCCTGCCATTTTTCAATCCCTGCATCCATTATCTGAAAATCACGATACGAAAATCCGACCAGTTTGAATCCCAGCAGAAGCTCTGCCCTGAGCAGAATTTTATTCCATTTATTCGTATAGGCCTGGGGGAGTTTGCTGAGAAACCAGGAGGGGAGAAATGCGGTAATGGTTGTGTTGCCGAAGGTATAGGGAAATGCATCAAACTTGATATCCATACCGCGTGCCTTCTCATTTTCAATGATCCGGAGGCATCTGTCTGCCGTGGACCAACTGTTTCGCCCTACAAAAATGAGATGTGACAACTGGAGCCTGACTCCGGTGTTACGGGCAATTTGGATGATTTCCGTAAGGGCCCGGATATTGTGCGGTTTCAGATAGGTCGGCGGATATGTCGGAGAAATCCGGCTTAATGCCTTCATATGCACGGTTATTGGTTTATTTGCAGATGCGGCTGCCCGGCAAAACGCTTCCAGTTCTGTAATTGATGAATACATTCCCGGCTCATATCCAAGGCCGAAGCTTAAGGCACAAGCTCCTTGTTCAAAAGACAGGGTAAGGGATTTCAGGCACGCATCCAGTTGATCTTTGGACAAAGACTTCTGATGGATTTCAGCCTGTCCCAGCCTTAGGGATGCGTGTCCCACCTGATGTGCTGTGTTCACGATCGGGCGGGTTTTTTCAACTCGATTCAGGTATTCCTCAAAGGAGTTCCAGCCGTAATCAAGCGGGCGGTCATTCATAAGTGTAAAATGAGACAGGTTTAAGAGCTGCCGCATGTTTTCAGAAATGGGAGCTGGTGAAAAACCGCAGTTACCGCCGATGATCGTTGTGATCCCTTGTTCCGGGAGACATTTCATGGCCAGATCATGATCCTCGCATGGAAGAACCCAGTCTGAATGAGAGTGCATATCGATAAATCCGGGAGAAATCACTTTCCCCGTTGCATCGATCACTTCGTCTGCTTCCGGCATATAACCGTTTTCCAGAACAGATTTGATCTGTGTGCCATGAAGCAATATATGGCCTGAAAATGATTTTTTCCCGGTTCCATCAATGATCTGGCCGTTTTTTATCAGTAAGGTTTTCATGATCTGCCTCCGTATTCCGGTAGTCCGTTATAATAGCATGCAATGGGGATATGATTTGCAATCGCCCCGAGGCATCGGTTGCAGTTTTTGCAGGAGACCTTTTCCATTTCGCCTTTCCGGATTTTTTTTACCAGAAATGGTTCCCGGACAAAAGGGCGGCACATCTGGATAAAATCCGAATCATTGTTCTCGATCAGTTTTTCCATGGTAAGGACATCCCGGATGCCGCCGACCAGGAACAACGGTAACTCTCCGGTAATTTTTCGGATGCTTCGGGCTGCTTCCAGGTTCCATGGGCCTTTTAACAGGTATTTCCCCTCCATTCTTTTCATCACGATCCATGCAGCCGGCCTTTTCCACCAGGCCAGAGAGCGAATCAGCTCTTTGATCGGCACATCACCGTGCCACATGGTCATGTGGGCATACAAAAGATTGCCAGAGGCGATTTCAAGACCGTCCACACCTAGTTCAGCCAGCCATTTTGCATGTTTTCTGGCTGTTTCCAGTGTGACACCCGGCACTGGTGTTTTATCATCCGTGCTGATTTTCACTACCAGCGGCATTCCCTGAGGCAGATTTTTTTTG
>PNOB01000057.1 GCA_013824585.1 Desulfobacterium sp.
TCGACGACAGTAACCCGCCTTTTATGTATGACAAGGACGGAAAAGCAAGTGGGCTGTATCCTGAACTTACAATAGAACTTTTCAAACGGATTGGTGCAGCGGTGAGCGTTAAGGCGTATCCCTGGAAACGAGTCGTTATGATGATCGATAAATCTACGGCTGGTGTTGCCGGAATTTACAAGAACAAGGAGCGGCTTCAAAAATATGATTATTCTGATCCTATTGGTAAAGAATCCATTCATTTATTCGTAAAATCAGATAGCAATATTTCTTTTACTAAATTTGAAGACCTTAAAGGATATCGAATCGGAATCAATGTCGGATGGAGTTTAGGAGATGAGTTTGACAATTTGAAAAAACAGGCGCTTTTCACGGTGGATGAAGGCAAATCTACAATACTGAATTTTCAAAAAATGAAAAAGAACCGGATTGATGCCGTTGCTTGTATTTATGAAGACGGGCTTCTGCAAATCAAAGAACTAGGAATTTCAAATGAGGTTAAATCACTTCCAAAAGAAATTATTACAAACGAAGTCTATATCACTTTCAATAAAAATGCTGGAAAAACCGCTCTCCTGAAAAAAATAAACGAGGAGATTCAAAAAATGAAAGCAGACGGAAGCATACAAGCCATTTACGACAAGATATTAAAGTAGCATACCTTCATGTCTGACAAGTCACTAAGTCTTGGATAGAAAAATTTAATCACTATCGATATTTTGATTTGGAAATCAGATATTCAAGGTATCGTGATTTCACCTGTTCCTGAACAAGGGTCTGTTTTATCGGCGGCAGATTTATGATTATCCCCAGGATCGCTGCCATGATCCGATGACTGAATAACGCCTGATTATCAAAAATAAAATGATGCAGCTTCCCCCGCTCAATTGCCATGATCATGGAATTGTGAATTGTATTTAATGGTGTAACCACTCGTGCCTTTCTCAGATCCATGGAGATCGATTTCGTCTTGCAGTTCCGGGCGCATACCCCGCATCCCAGACACACATCCGGATGAATCTGAGCTTTCTGTTTTTTTGTGCCTTCACTTGCGGTATCCGGGACCAATTCAATGGCATTGATTGGACAGACTGCTACACATTGACCACACCCGGTGCAGGTCTGGCTGTCCATCCTTGCGATAAAATTGCTGGTGTAAATCGGGCGGGAAGAAGCAAATCGCTTAGCAGCAAGCATGGCTTCGCAACAGCAACCGCAGCAGTTACAAATAAAATGAACCTGTTCCCGTATGTTTTCGCCAAACTGGACCAGATTATAATCATATGCTTTTTGCAGCAGATCCAAACCCTCTGATACGCATGCGGCTCTTCCGATACCATGTTTGATAAGAGAAGCAGCAACACTGTTGAAAGTCATGCAGATATCCAGAGGGGCTTTGCACGCCCGGTTCAAGTGGGCCATCTTATGCCGGCAGTAACAAAGACTCACACTGATATGTGAGGCATCCTGAATCACTGAGCTTGCTTTTTCATAATCCAATACATGAACCGCATGCTCATCCGGAATAACCGATTCATTGATAAACACCCGGCCCAGCCTGGCCTGTCCTATGGAAAAGAGTTCTTTGATAAACACCTCTTCCACATTCAGGTATTGATAAAAAAGTTCAGCAAGCGCTTTCTGGTCAATATCCTGCCGGATCCGCATCATGGAAAACTCAAAAAAGCCGGCCATGGGCGGTGGTAATACATAAACCGCCTCACCATATAGATCAATATCCAGCAGTATCCCCCGATCCGCCAGTGAGTTCAGAATCTGTTTTGTTTCGCGCAGGCTGATTTTCCATATTCTGGAAGCAGCCTTGCTCGTAAAAGGTTTTATGGGCAATAAGGATACATAATCCGCTTCTTTTTCTGAAAAAAGCATCCTCAGAATTGGATATAGATGTTTTCCAGGTGGGGCATACTGGGGAAACCGGTTCAATCTTTTGATCAACCGGGTGTAGTGTAATGAAATCCCATGAGCCATGAAGCATTACCTCATATGATTTTATTATTGTTTTTGATGAAAAAGTCAAACCAAAATATATGACCCGATTTTTTTTTATAATGACAATACTAAGCAAAGGGTGTCTATCTTTTCCTTTGCCAAATAAAAAATTTTATGGGAAAAAGGTCAACTGAAAAACGATTTTCAGAACAGGTGAGCCAATTTCAAAACGATTAAAAAGCGTCACACCGGCGAAAGCCGATGTCCAGAAAAGAACTGAAAATACTGGATAGCGCTACGCTTCACTGCGTGTCCGGCTTTCGCCGGAACTACAACAACAGACTTTTGAAATCGGCTCAGGCTTTTCTTTTTCGGAAGAGGAAGGCAGAAAGATTATGGGTAAAAAAACCAGCAACAGATTTGATAATTCCTGCGTCAATCCACACACAGGGATTGCTGTTGTCGGTAACATGAATGTCGGGAAAACAACCCTGTTTGAAAGAATGTGCAAGGGCAAAACAGAGAGCTTGAATATTCCCGGAAATACAGTTTCCGTCTCATCTGCGAAGATAAAAGGAACAGACTATGTTGCCTATGATACTCCAGGAATCTACTCTATATTTTCAACCAATGAGGATGCACAGATTTCAAGAAATATCATTCTTCAGGCCAATGGATCCTGTAACATACAGGGTGTAATTGTTGTCGCAGATGCAAAAAACATGAAACGCTCACTTGCCATTGCGCTTCAGTATGCTGAGTTTGGAATCCCGATGATGCTAGATGTGAACATGATTGATGAGTCTGCCTCTCTTGGCATTCAGATCAATACCCGGAGTTTATCCACTCTTCTGGGTATCAATGTTGTCAAAACAATTGCAAGAGATGGGATTGGCGTACAGAAATTGATTTCAGGAATCTCTGAGATGAAGATTGCCAACAGTCTGATTGAATACCCGGACTGGATCAGAGACTACCTTACGGTGATTGAAGATATTTTACAGACAGAAGAACCCTACTCCAAGGTTATCGGAATCCTGTTATTATCCGGAGACCCTGGGGTTGAAAAATATATTGAGAACCGATTTGGTTCCGGAATGCTGATGCAGTTGAAAAATCTTGCGGCAAATTATAACAAAGGGAAAAATACAGATGCCGCTATTTTACTGACAAATCTGTTTTACAAAAAAGCAGAAAAAATTGTCGCTGAAATCCAGACAGATGAACCTCCATTAAAAAGCCCGTTCATCGCCAAATTTGGAGACTGGTGTACCAGCTTCAGGACAGGCATCCCCATTGCAATGATCATCCTGTTGTTTTTATATCTTTTTATCGGATCTTTTGGTGCCTCTTTTCTGGTGGATAATATCAATAATACCATTTTTAAAGGCATTCTGATTCCTGCTGCCCAGAAGTTGATATCTCCTATTCCAAATGCTTTCATCAGGGACATGATTATAGACCCTGATTTCGGAATTCTGCCTGCTGGCGTGTTTCTGGCCCTGGGTCTGGTTTTGCCGGTATTGTTCTGCTTTTACATCGCCTTTGGGGTATTGGAGGATTCCGGGTACTTGGCGAGATTATCCATACTTCTGGATAAAGTTTTCCAGAAAATGGGTCTGAACGGAAAAGGCGTTATCCCGCTCGTCATGGGTTTTTCATGCGTTACCATGGCCATTCTCACAACCCGGATGCTGGATACCAATAAAGAAAAAAATATTGCAACTTTTCTTCTGATCCTAGGAATGCCATGCGCCCCCCTTCTTGCAGTTATGTTCATTATCCTGGGGAAAATGCACATCTCCGCCTCAATCACTGTGTTTGGAATCATTTTCACTCAGATATTTATTGCCGGAATATTGGCCAATAAAATTTTGCCGGGCAGACGATCTCCCCTTTTGATGATTTTACCCAGTATGCGTTTGCCCAAACCAGATCAGATTGTTAAAAGTGCGGTAACAAAGACCTATTTTTTTATGAAAGAGGCCATACCGGTTTTTATTTTTGCATCTTTTCTTGTTTTCATATTTGACCGCATGGGGGGTCTTGCGATGCTGGAGTATATCTTCAAGCCTATCACCAGCGATTTAATGGGGCTTCCTGAAAAAAGTGTTCAGGTTTTTATCAAAACCATTATCCGTAGAGAAAGTGGCGCTACTGAAATTGAGCATTTGAGCTATTCTTATACGAATGTACAATTGGTGATCAACCTTCTGGTCATGACATCTCTATCCCCCTGCATCAATGCAACCATTATTCTGTTTAAAGAACGAGGCACAAAGGCAGCCGTATCGATTCTATGCGCAGTTATGACATATGCGGTTCTGATTGGAACGGTTTTAAATTATGTATGCCGGTCATTTAAAATCACATTTACCTGATCGGCAAACTCAGGTGGTCAACAGATGATCGCGTTTCAGTATAAAGGAGATAAGTATGTTAAATGAAAAACTGGAAGAAATTATGGAAGCGATCTGGTGTGCAGCCGAAAATAAAACCTATTCCATTGATTCAATAAGAAAAAACTGTTCTATCGACTTTCTGGAAACAGATCTTGCAACCCTTGAAAACAAGGGCATGATTATGATTAAAGACAATAACATCCTGTTTTCAAAAAACGGGAACGCAGTTGCCCAGGAGATCATTCGCCGGCATCGATTGGCGGAAGTCCTTGTATCCAGTGTTCTCAAATTAAAAGACACTGCAATGGAAGAAGTTGCGTGCAAGGTTGAACACAGTCTGGTTCCTGAAGTGGAGGATTCCATATGCACCCTTCTTGGCCATCCGGAAATATGTCCGGATGGAAACCCCATTCCAAAAGGGCGCTGTTGTAATCGAAACCTGAAAGAAGTGAGTAATGTTATCGTTCGATTGACCGATATTAAACCTGGGAAAAAAGGAAAAATTACCTATATTAAACCGGGAAGCCATTCCAATATGCACCAACTCCTGTCCATTGGATTACACCCCGGCATCATTGTAACGGTTCATCGTGCAACTCCTGCTTTCTGTATCAAATTTGAAAACACGGAACTTGCTCTGGATGAAGAAATTGCAAAAAATATTTTTGTCTGGGAAATAATAGTGGATCGCTGATTCCAGATTCAGCATGGCCGGAACCAGACCATAGTTCATTTGAACGGATAACAAAACCACCCATCCTCACCCCCGGACTTCCTTTACTTGTTGACCATATCATGTTATATTCCATCCAATTTGCAGATTCCCGTATTCTGATTCAAATTCTGATCATATCTCTTATCGAAAACAGGCGAATCAAATATACATGAACCTAATAAAAAAACACCCCACACATTCCATCGGCATATTCATCACATTCTTTTTCCTGGTGATCGGACTTTTCCGGCTTGAGTTTCTGGATATGCTTGAGCTGAAATTCTATGATTTAAAAATCAATATGAAAAGCGATCCAACACCTCCTGACGAGATCGTGATTGTGGATATTGACGACAGTTCGATTGAGAAGCTTGGAAGATGGCCATGGCCGAGATCCCTCCTTGCAAAAGGAATTCAAAAAATCAACTCCGCAGATCCCAAATTAATCGGCTTGAACATTATCTACAGTGAACCGGAAGAACATGCGGGCCTCGATGAATTACAAAAATTTGAAGAAATTTTCCTGCAGGTCTATCCGGACACATCCAAAGAACCCTCTGCAATGCTTTTAAATGTGTTGAAAGAAGCCCGCATTCGTCTGGATAATGACAAGGAACTGGCATCTGCCATGCAGCATTCCGGCAAAATTGTACTGCCGGTTTTTTTTAAAGGAGGGTCTCTCCATTCTCAATCTGAAGATGCTCAGAATTCCATGATCGAACCATTCTCCCTTATGAATGTGAAAGTCTCTGAAGATATCAACTGTCCCAAGGCTGCGGGAATCATCCTTCCCATACTGCCCTTTCTCAATTCAAGCAGGGGGATCGGCCATATCAACTTTTCAAGTGATTTTGACGGAACAACCCGGCGAGAGCAGTTGATTTATGAATATCAAGGGCTGTTCATTCCTTCCTATGCCCTGACCTTGCTGATTGAATATCTGGATGCAAAGCAGGATCAGGTTCAGGTGGATATCGGGGCCTCTATCCGGATCAAGGAAATTGAGATTCCCATGAGCATGGACTGCGGGATGATGGTCAATTTCAAAGGCCCCAGCAATACCTTTAAAAAATATTCTTTTTATGATGTGTTAAACGATAAAATCTCACAAAACGTACTGAAAAACAAACTGGTACTGGTGAGCACTTCCGCAGCAGGCATCATGAATCCATTCAGTGCTCCGACAGATCCGAGTATGCCGGTTGGGGAACTTACGGCAAATGTCGTATGGACTATGCTGAACCAGCAGTTCATTCATCAACCCTCCTGGGCGACCGCTGTTGAATTGTTATTGATTATTTTTGTCGGACTTTTGCTCATCCTGCTTTTTCCCAGGTTAAAGGCGTTGACTGCAGGATTGCTTTTCTGGTTCATGCTGGCAGGCATGCTCAGTCTTTCCTTCTATTTTTTTCTGCTCAATGGATTCTGGATTCAGGTTGTCTATCCCCTTACCCAGCTTGTAATCGGCTATATCGGGGTGATCAGCATAAAATATTTTATTACGGAAACACGAAAAGAAAAAGTGGAGGGAGAATCTGCCGAAACCAATCGGATGTTGGGTCTGTCTTTCCAGGGTCAGGGCATGCTGGATATGGCACTTGAAAAATTTCGAAAAGTCCCTGTAGATCAGGAGATGAAAGATATTCTTTACAATCTGGCCCTGGACTATGAGAGAAAAAGACAGTTCAACAAAGCGGTTTCTGTGTACGAATATATTGAAGAACATGACAAGAAATTCAAGGACGTTGAACAGAAGAAGAAAAAACTGATCAAGGCCAGCGAAACAATGGTATTTGGAGATGGGTTTCTGGGCGGTTCCGGTTCGGATGGGGATCTTCTTCTGGAGGGATCGGAAACACGTCCCACCATGGGGCGATATGAAGTCATCAAACAATTGGGCAAAGGTGCGATGGGTGTTGTTTATCTGGGCAAGGACCCCAGAATCAATCGGACAACAGCCATCAAAACCTATCGTTTTACAAATGATTTCGATCCTGAAGAAGCAAAGGAGATGAAAACAAAATTTTTCCGGGAAGCGGAAAGTGCCGGCACCCTGTCTCACCCCAACATCGTAACCATCTATGATGCCGGCGAAGAACAGGACCTGGCCTATATCGCCATGGAGTATCTGGATGGTGAAGACCTACAGGCATATACCAAAAAAGGAAAACTTCTTCCCATACGAAAAATTATCGACTACATAGCCGATATTGCCGATGGCCTGGATTATGCTCATGAGAGAGGGATTGTTCATCGGGATATCAAACCGGCCAATATCATGCTGCTGAAAAATGGAGTGATTAAAATTACAGATTTTGGAATCGCGCGGATAACAGCCAGTTCACAAACCAAAACCGGTATTGTCAAAGGAACCCCCTATTATATGTCTCCGGAGCAGATCTCCGGACATAAGGTTGACGGAAGATCCGATATTTTTTCAACCGGTGTAATGATGTTTCAACTGTTGACAGGCAAGGTTCCCTTTACCGGGGACAGTCCGGCATCATTGATGCATCAGATCCTGAACATCCCTCATCCAGATCCTTCAAAAATTAATCCTAAAATAATGAAACCACTAGTAAAAATTATCAACAAAGCGCTTGAAAAGGACCCGAACAACAGGTTCCCTAAGGCATCTGCATTATCGGCGAACCTGAGACAGCTTGGCAATGCAATCGATGCTTTGATCGCCAAAAGAAAAACCGGATAAAGGACTTGCTCATGCTCATGGCTGTGATTCAATCCGCTGGATTAACCGATGTCGGCAGAAAACGTAAGGGAAACGAGGATCGTTTCAGTATCAACGATAAACTCGGACTGTATATTGTTGCAGATGGTATGGGTGGTCATGCTGCCGGTGAGGTTGCCAGTAAAATCGTCGTTGATACAATCAATGAATATATGGATCGATTTAAACAGGACGAAAAAGCAGAAGAATTGGAAGACCTGGATCAAACGCTTTCCAAAGATGCCAACCGTCTGCTATCCAGTATTCATCTGGCGAATAAAAGTGTCTACCAACTTTCTGAAAAGAATCCAAAACTGCATGGAATGGGTTCTACGGTATCGGCTGTCCTTTTTGCAGAAAATACCTCGATCATCGCCAATGTTGGTGATAGTCCTGTTTACCTGATTCGCAATGGTGAAATTGACCTGTTGTCTGTTCTGCATACTGTTCAGGCTGAACATATGGCACTCCATCCGGACAATAGAAAAATCGGTGAGAACTTCAATCATGTTCTCACCAGAGGCATGGGAATCGGTGAAACCGTAAAACCCGACCTGTCTGAGCTGCAAATTTATAAAGATGATATTCTGATTATCTGTTCAGACGGCCTGAGTGATAAGGTCAAACCATCCGAAATCCGTGATGTTGCCTTAACCTGTCCTCCCCGAAAAACATGCGATAACCTGATCCAGATGGCAAATGACCGGGGTGGAGAAGACAATATCACCCTTATCGTGATCAAAATAAAGAATACAAGATCGATTATTTTTCAATTGAAAAAAATGATCGATCGGTTTATCAAAATCAGAAAAAACATAATGAACGGATAAGAACACAAGAATCAAAATCGTATTCATCGCAAGGTATTGTCAGATACTCGATCAGGGTTTATTCATTTAATTGACATTCGTAGAAGAGAGGTGGACCATGCCCAGCTTACTCCTTAAATTTAAAGAAGAGATTGTTCGTAAATATCCCCTTGAAAAAGGATCATCCATTACGTTGGGGCGAAAGGAAACCAATGACGTTGTGATCGAAAATCTTGCTGTATCCGGAAATCATGCAAAAATCGATTCTGTCGGAGAAGGGTTTCTGTTTACGGATCTTCAAAGCAAAAATGGATCTTTTGTGAATGAACAACTTGTCAAATCCCATTATTTAAACCATGGAGATGTTATCACGATTGGCAAGCATACACTTGAATTCCGTTATGCAGACCATGAGAAAAAACCGGACTCAGCCAGTGCCGGGATGGATCAGACCATGATCATGGACACGGAAAAACATCGGAAAATGCTTGCCTCTACGATGCCTGACCTTCATCCGGGATTAAATAATGTCGGCCCGATCGGGATGCTGTCAGATCTGTCCGGCAATACTGGAGATGTGATCCTGACCAAAAAAATGACAAAAATTGGAAAGGATTCCTCTTCGGATATTGTTATCAGTGGACTTCTATCCGGAAAAAACGCAGCCACAATCAGCAGAAGACCCGATGGATATTACCTCAGCTATGTAGGCGGTATGGCCAAACCCAAGGTAAATGATGAAACCATCAAGGGGTCAAAAAAACTGAACGAATATGATCTGCTTGAAATTGGCTCATTAAAAATGCAGTTTACCATAAAAAAGAAATAAGGGGTCACGTCCCCCTTGATTCAAAGCGAATTTTCATTGTGCAGAAAATCGCTTATGGTCTTCATATACAGATCTCTGCCATAATAAAAAATATTATTATGATCTGCCCCGGAAATCTTTACGATCTTTTTGTCCTGAGCCGGGCAGGCATCATATAGTGCTACACCATCTGAAAAAGGAATGATATGATCGAATTCCGCATGGATGATCCGCGTGGGTCTTCGATTTTTTTTCATCTTACAGAGATTTCCAATGCAATCCTCTTCAGTTATCCCAAGGGTGTCCACATCAATTCCAATAAGCCTCATGAGCGGCAGCGTAAATGCAAAACCGCTTTCGATGATCAATCCGGAAATCTGATCTGGATACGATGCTGCAATCTCCAGTGCAGATGCACTTCCCAGAGACCGCCCCATAACGGCAAGAGATCCGGAGAGATTATTCTGATCCAGCCAATCTTTTACAAACTTGAAAATAATGTGTGCATCCCGCAACATGGAGGTGACGGTTGGAGATCCATCTGACTTCCCGTATCCCCGATAATCCACAGGGAGAAGATTCATATCCATACGATGATATAGTTCAGCCATATCATCATAATCTGAAACAATCTCTCCGTTCCCGTGAAAAAACAAAACATTCGGTGACGACTTATCGGCAATATGAAATTTTGCCCCGACTGCGATACCCTCCTCAACCGGAATCCGGATACAGGTGTCCGGCGTTGAAGACGAAAAGCCTGTTGTATCCGGCCGGGGGTGAAACAGGTAGCCAGATACTTCCGGTCTGTCCAATTTAGAACAATCGATCTGAGATAAATCCATCATTTTTCTCCATTTTGGTGTAATATGAGCAGGATGTAAAGTAAAGACGTTTTCTTTTTATGGTTGCAAAATATCGATCCGATGTCAAGAAACATAAATCATAACAGGTCATTCCATATGAGAAACATCGGATATTCAATACAAACGGATTCAGGATTGATCTTTTTGATGATTAACCATGAAAACCCAAGGATAAAACTTGACACCGGAATTTAAATCTCTTAATTTGTAAGCGTTTTATATGTGTTTTTTACCGTTGAAGGGTAAGGGTAAAATCTCCAGCCTGATCCCGATACTCAATTAGATTGTAGCAAATTGAATGAATTGATTTTTCAATATAAATATAGAATCATATACCTATTAACGGCAGTCAAATCATAAAAGGGTGGCTTTATTATGATCAATACCATTTTAATCGTCGATGATTCACCGGTTGCACGTCGAATGCTGAAAACCTGCATACCAAAAGATAAGGGTTATGAAATATTTGAGGCCGGAAACGGCCAGGAAGGGTTTGAAAAATATAAGGAGCTGCATCCGGACATTGTATTCATGGATCTCACCATGCCGGTAATGGATGGTTATCAGGCAACCGCCAAAATAAAAGAATTTGACAAAGATGCAATCGTTATTGTCACAACCGCCGATATCCAACCCAAATCGATTGCAAGCGTTATGGAGTTGGGCGCCTTCACCCTGCTTAAAAAACCAGCAAAAACAGAATCCATTCAGGAAGCCATTTCAAAAGTGGAAATTAAAATGAAAAAGCTTCAGGAGAAATAATAATGAATCAAGAGGCCAGTATCAATTTTTCCGAAGATGAAAAAGATATTCTTCAGGAAATAATGAATATCGCCTTTGGTAATGCAACGGCTGATCTTGCCGAAGTTGTAGATATTTATGTCATGTTGAGTGTACCAAACATCCAGGTGATCGGTATTGGAGAGCTACCTTTCTACCTTAAAGATACCATAAAGGATGATGGAGAGAGCAGCATTGTTGAACAAAAATTCTGGGGCAGCTTCAAAGGGTCCGGGCTTCTGGTTTTCCCGAGCGGAAGTGGAAAAGACCTTTTGGCCTTCCTGGATGATAGAGCAGACTATCATCATGAAGGTACGGCTGCCGCAACCCTTGAAAAAGGCGGATTACTCGAAATCGGAAATATCCTGATTGGTGCATGTGTCGGGAAGGTGTCTGAACTGTTAAGCACATTTGTGACCTATTCTCCGCCTCAGGTTTTACAAGGCAAGTCTAGTGATTACAACTACCTGATCGAACATTTCGATCCCATGCAGACTGCAATCGTGATGAAAACAATCTTCACCTTTAAAGAAAAAGATATCAATGGTTTTTTGTTAATTCTTACCAATCACGAGTCCATCGACTGGTTACGTAAAGCACTGCACGAATTTATGGGTTCTTACGAATGATTTTTTCACAAATGTTTGATATGCTTGACGTGGGAATCGTCATTCTGGACAGCGATCTGAAAGTCTATAAGTGGAATCGCTGGATGGCTACCCACAGCAAACTCTCTCCTGAAAAAATTGTGGGGAAATCCTTATTTGATTTTTTCCCGGATCTGAATACACCGTGGTTCCTGCGCAACTGCAAATCCGTATTTACCTTTGGCAACTTTGCTTTTTTTTCTCAGAAACTTCATAAATACTGTTTTCCATTCAAGGCTTACAATACGCTTGGGTCTGACTTTGAACACATGCAGCAGAGCTGCACGGTCGGCCCTTTGCGTGATGAAAACAGTCGAATCAACTATATTTATCTTACGGTTCAGGATGTCACTGAGGTTGCTGCCTATGAACATAAGCTGATCACCATGAATACCCGGGACGGGCTGACCGGCATATTCAACCGGAGATACCTGGAGGCAAAACTGAAAGAAGAGGTTGACAGACACATCCGGTACAACCGCCCGCTCAGTCTGATCATGCTGGATATCGATCATTTTAAAAAAATTAATGACACCCATGGCCACCAGGCAGGTGATTTTATTTTAAAAAACCTTGCCACTACAATTGACGAAAGGATTAGAGCCGTTGATATTGTCGCCAGGTATGGCGGGGAAGAATTTTGTTGTCTTTTACCGGAAACGACTTCCGAATCCGCTCTGGCACTTGCTGAATTTTTACGCATGGGCATCGAAGCAGAAATCTACCATTTTAAAGACAAAAGCATCAAAATCACCATCAGCCAGGGAGTTTCGGATTTAAGCGATGGCGTTGATTCAGCCGAAGCACTGCTGAAACTGGCGGATGATGGCCTCTATGAATCAAAAAGACTGGGCAGAAATAAAGTTTCAATGATAACCAATAAAACTAAGAACCCATGATCGCAAGAAAATGGGAGAGCAAATCCGTTCATGATTCTTCAAAACTGACCTCAATCGTAAAATCACCATTATCCGTATAATAAGGCATGGCAATCACCGGTCTGTTCTGAATAAACTGAACCTCATGGGATGATCCCATCATTACCGTTGACAACTGAGCCTTCAGGGATTTGCCCTTCTCCGTCATTTTTGTGGTTACCTGACCGGAAATCATATTGGTGATCTCTCCGACTGCATCCTTGATTTCATCATTCACTTCAGTCATCTTTTCGCCAAACATGGCAGACACAACCGCAAGAATCAATTTTTCCGAAAAGCTGATGGATATGATGCCGTTGAAATCACCGGAAAGCGCGATCACACCGGAGATTGCACCGGTTGCAGACAACTCTTTCTTTAAATACGGCTTCCGGGCTTTTGCAGTGGTTGAAGCAGTGGTCTCCAGAATATGGAGGGTGGCTTCTACAAAAGGATTTACAAGTTCAGCATCCATATGTTCTCTTGGAATAAAAAGGTCAGCCGGATAACCTGTTCGCCGGTTTTCTTTGAGATGGTGACTTCATCATAATCAATTACAAAATGTAAGTCAACAATGCCAGCCAACCGGCAAGCGAACAGAATCCCCTGCCTTGTTTCGGAACAGAAGATAGCCTTCCCTCTGTCCAAACAGAAAAAGATCTTTTGTGATTTCAACATCCAATTTACAATAATCAATGATTTTCCGGAGCTCGCCCTTTTTCCACCATTCAAGCGCCATCAGTCCATCCCCGCTTTTCTGGACGCCGAGAGTCGCACCAGCAAGATGATCCAGGGACAGCCGATAGCCCAACCGATGATGCACCTCTTCAAGAATATCCAGTGTCTTCAGTCTGGAAAAATCAAAGCTTGTATAATGGCTCAAAACCAGATAGTCAAAACGCTTGATATTAAAACCGACCACATACTGAAAATCCATTAAATGCTCGATCAGGCTGGGGATGTTGTCTTCCATGAACTCCAGATATTGATCTTTCTGAGAATCATACAGAACTGCGCAACTGATCCCCATTTTCCGGGCCTGATGCCATCCTCCCACCTCCTGGGCTGAACGCTGAGTTTCCAGATCCAGAACGCCGAAATAAGCATTGGGATCCGGACAGAAAAGTGGGGAGTCTATTCTTTCTTTTACCGGCAGGATTTCGATTTTTTTTTCAAGAATCTGCATTGTATTATTGTTCAGAGCCGGTCCGGTTCTTTTTTGAATCCGGTCCATGATAAAATAGGCAGATGCTTTATCAATCGGCCGGTTACCGGAACCGCATTTGGGGGAATGGACACATGCCGGGCACCCTGTTTCACAAGGACAGGTCTCAATGATCTGCAATGTCCTGAGAAACAGCTCTTCTGCCTGGGTATAGGCAATCTCACACAAACCAGCTCCACCCGGACTTCCGTCATAAACAAATACGGCAGCTTGATTCATCTGCGGATGAAAAGGAATGGAGATACCCCCGAAATCATTCCGGTCTGCCATCACAAAAAAAGGAACCACACCGATGATCGCATGCTCAATCGCGTGAATTCCCCCCATAAAATGGAGATATTTGGATATCACCTCTTCCTGTACCGCCATGGGGATTGCAATCCAGAATCCCTGGGTTTCAAAGGTCTGGGAAGGGAGATCCAGCGGAATTACATTGATTTTCTTTCGGGCATGGATTCGCCATTTTTCATACCCGGTAACCTGTTCTGTTACTTTCAGTTTTCCATAATAAATCGTTGTTCCGAACAGATTTTTTTGACGGAATATTTCAAGAACTTCCGTATGTTTATTGGAGCGGACCCTTGTATAATAGGGAACATCAGCTGGAGTAACTTTTACGGTCATCTCATTCAACAGCAGATGATCCACTTTATATGTCTTGCCATTATGAAGATAAATGGCTCCGGGATGGGTTTCCTTGAATGCGCGGAATCCGTCTACTTCACCAAGACTTTCTGAGGTTTCATTGCAGATGATGTGAAAACGGTTACCCGTTCCTCTCAAATCAACATGCCTGTGGGGAATCTTCAGGCGGGAAAACAAACGTTCACCATCCCCGCTTCTGAGCAGGTCTCCTTTGTCTTCCAGAAGAGAAGCTGTTTTTCGGACAGGTTCATCCTGCATGAACGGTTCCGCAAGATGCAAAGGAAATTCCGCAGCAGCACAGACAAGATGTTTTTTCAGAATCTCCTGGTTATGCGGATTGATCACAGCGGCTTCCGGCTTTTTTTTCATGAACTCGATCGGATTTCGCACAAAGTACTGATCCAGTGCATCCTCACCAGCCAGCAGGATCAGGGCTGCTTCCTGTCCGGAACGCCCTACCCTGCCGCTTCTCTGCCATGTTGCCATGACAGACCCCGGATATCCGACCAGTATGCACAGATCCAGGTCACCGATATCAATCCCCAATTCCAGGGCACTGGTCGAGATAACAGCCAGCAGTTCTCCATTGGAAAGCCTGGATTCAATATCCCGGCGTTCTTCCGGAAGGAATCCGGCCCGATAAGCACTGATTTTATCCTTGAACTGCCCGGACTGACTGCCAGCCCAGATTGCAATCAATTCCGTCATCTTTCGGGATTGCGTATATACAATGGTTCGCAATCCCCGATAAAGGGCTGCCTTTAACAAGAGTATGGCTGACTGAGCCGGACCCATATCCGGATTCATCAGAACTACATGCCGTTTCCCCTGAGGCGCACCGCTTCTCGATACCACTCTCACATCCAGCCCGGTGAGTTGACTGGCAAGTTCACCTGGATTTGCAATGGTTGCGGAACTGAATATGAACGTAGGTCTTGCGCCGTAATAATGACAAATCCGGATCAGCCTCCGGAAAACCTGAGCCATATGGGAACCCATGACACCGCGATAGGTATGCACCTCATCAATCACAACAATCTGAAGACCGGATAAAAATTCAATCCATCTATCATGATAAGGCAGAATCGCCAGATGCAGCATCTCCGGATTGGTCAAAAGTACATGGGGAGAAGACAGTCTGATCTTTTTGCGATTCCAGGCCGATGTATCACCGTCATATATTGCCGCTTCCGGACAATCTTCTCCTATATGTTGTGCGGTTTCCTTAAAATTTTTCAATTGATCCTGAGCCAGGGCCTTTAATGGAAAAATATAAAGTGCCCGCGCATTGTCATTTTGAATTATCCTCTCCAATACAGGCAGATTGTAGATCAGGGTTTTTCCGCTTGCGGTTGGTGTTGCAATAACCGTGTGCAGTCCCTTTCGGATATGATCCATCGCTTCTGCCTGATGGCTGTAAAGCTCCTGAATGCCGATCCGGTCCAGAACCTCCTTCATTTGTCCGGACACG
>PNOB01000058.1 GCA_013824585.1 Desulfobacterium sp.
TATCAAGGAAACGCCGGCCATACCGGCAGTTCATCCGGACCGGCAAACAAGGATGATGATATTGTGGATGCGGAATTCAAGGAGGTTGCGTAGTCCTGAGTGACAGTTACCATCTATTGAATCGAACAGAAGCGGTTACCGGAATATACAATCGATCATGAATAACCGGCGACCGCTTCTGAAAGGAGGATATCAGGATCATTTCAGCAACCGAATTCGGGGTTGTCATAAAAAAAGTTTTGAAAAAAACCGGGCACGTCTGATCCAAAAAAACAAAAAGACACTTTCGGCAATTGTAATCTTGTGCTAACGGAAAAGAAACATGCCAAAGCATACTGGAAATTGCGGAAATGGTTCAAAGCATTCAGATTCTCAAATCCAAGATCAGGCCGCCCGTTGTCACGGGTATTATCAGCCGTAAACGATTGTATCCGCTTCTGTCGAAGATTGCGGAAAAAGCGCTGACAGTGGTTTCCGCCGGAGCCGGATTCGGCAAGACCACCCTCATTTCAGAGGCCGGAAAGGCCTTGCAGCTGAAATCCGCCTGGTACAGGCTGGAGAAGAGCGACAACGATTTCATCACGTTGTTGACCTATATCATCGCCGCCATTCAAACCCAATATCCGCAATTCGGCCGGAAAACGATTTTGAAAATGGAAGCAGCAGAACACTCCATCCATGTTCGAGAAGCGGTTCTTGCAGAGCTGATCAATGAAATGGAAGAGGCTGTGACCGATGAGCTCATGCTGGTTTTTGATGATTATCATCTGATCAAGGACAGTGAGGAAATCAAGCGGACGATGGAATTCATCCTGAGGCATCTGCCACGTAAAATCCATCTGGTGATCATCAGTCGAACCGATCCTGGGTTGGCACTTTCCCGCTTGAGAGCCGGCCGGGAAGTAGTCGATATCCGCGAAACGGATCTGAACTTCACTTTGGCGGAAACCCAGGAGCTATATTCGGATTGGTCAGGACCGATCATCACGGAAGAATATCTGAAAATCGTTCATCATCAAACCGGCGGCTGGATATCCGGTTTGATTCTTTTCTACCATTCCATCCGGGATAAAGGAACAGAGACGATTGATCGATTGATGAAAATCAAAGCCGGCGGAAAATTTATTTCAAATTATCTTGAAGAAAATGTCTATGAACTGCAATCGCCTAAAATTCAAAACTTTCTCATTCGGACTGCCATCCTTACCCGAATTCATCCGGAATTCTGCGATCTTTTGCTCGGCATTTCCAATTCCCGCGGCATTTTGGAAAATCTGGAAAAAAATCATCTATTCACCTTTTCCCTGGATGATGGACGGGAATGGTTTGGCTACCATCATCTGTTTCAGGAATTCCTGCTGACAAAACTCCATGCGGATCTGGATTCGACCGCCATCAAGGCACTTCATCATAAAGCGGCCGGACTTTGGGAGCAAAAGGCCGAACCGGATCAAGCCCTGCCGCATTATCTGAAATCAGAAGATTTTAAGACAGCAGCCGCGATGTTAACCCGCATCGGACGCGATTATATCAAAGAGGGTCGCATCCAGCTGCTCATGTCCTTTATCCATCAGATGCCCAAAAAAGTTTTAGAACAGCAACCCTGGATTCTTTTTTCCAAAGCCGTCTGTCTGGAATTTCAGGGCAAACGGGAAGAATCAGTTCCGATATATCAAAAGGCGCTTCATGTATTTCAGCAATGCCTGGATTATAAGGGCGAAGGAAAGGCGCTTTTCGCCCTGGCCACCTATTTTATACCACCGGGGATTTTTCACAGGCAGAAGCCATATTAACAGAACTTCTTGCAAAAATGGAAAAAGATCCTCAGCTCAACGTGGATACCCTGGGAAGCCTCGCTTTTATCGCTTCCCACCAGGGACGGATGCAGGCAGCCGATGGCTATATATCAAGGGCGGAATCCATCCTGCCCCGCCTTGCGACCAGGGCCGGCTTTGTATGGCTTTATTTTAATCAGGGATTTCGCTATTGCTTTGCAGGTGATTTTACAAAAGGCCTGGGTTTTGGAAATGAAATTGAAAGAATCTGCAGGATTTACGGTCTGGAAAATATCCGTGCATACAATTTTCATCTGATTTCCTGGTCCTACTATCATCTTGGCATTTTCTCAGAAGGACTTCAAAATGCACAATCCGGTCTGGCCCTGGTTCAGGCACGAGGATATCTCGACCTTTCACGGGCCTGGCTGTTGACCGACGCTGCCTTGAACCTTCTGGGACTTGAAAAGCAGGTTGAGGCCCAGGAGAAAATTGAGGAGGCCATCGCCATTTTCAAGGACCAAGGTAGTCGTTGGGGAGAATCATGGGCGCTGCATGTGCTGTTTGATATTTATCAGGCCGCCGGAGACATGATTGCGGCCGAGCAATGTGTGCGTAGCGGAATCGAACGGATTCGCGGAATGAAATTACCACTACAGGAAGGCATGCTTAAAAAGCGGTTGATGATCTGTTTGCAGAAAAAGGGACTTTCCGATGAAGTCAACGCCTTGTGCAGTGATATCCAAAGATTGCTGGAAAACACCCAATTATATGTAGAAGGCCCTCATAGCGCCCAAACCAATGCCGTTATCCCGGAAAGCAGGCAGTCCATACGTAAACCCGGACTGCGCGTATACCTCCTGGGAGAATTCAAGCTGTTACGGGGCAATGAAGAAATCCCTGGTGAAAAATGGAAGAGTAAAAAAGCCTTGATGATTTTCAAATACCTGGCCACCCGGCGGCATCATGGATACCATCCCAAGGACCTGCTGATGGAGCTGCTTTGGCCAGAGCAAGCCCCGGAGATAACCAACAGCAGGCTCAATGATGCGCTTTCGGCCCTTCGGAAAGTTCTGGAACCCGGCCTGATTCATGGAAAGCCGTCTTCCTATCTGCTGCGCGAAGGTCATTCCTATAAACTCGATTTGGGAAGGGAAGGAATGGTGGACGTGGCTCTCTTTGAACAGACCCTTCAGGCAGCCGAGAATGAAAAATCGGTTGATAAAGCCCTTGCTATCTATCGGGAAGCCGAAGCCCTGTATCGAGGCGATTTCCTGGAAGAGGACCATTACACAGAATGGTGCCTTACAGAAAGAGAACGGCTGAAAGGCATTTATCTTCATTTGCTGACGAAGATCATGGAAACCTTCGAGCAAAAAACAGATTATCCCAAGGCAACGGCCTATGGGGAAAAATTTCTTCAGACAGATCCATATGTGGAAGAGATCTATCAGCACCTGATGCGACTATACGCCCGGATGGGCAATCGTTCCATGGTCAAACGAACGTTTGAAAAATGCAAAAAGATGATAGCCCTGGATTTGGCCGTTCCCCTTTCTCCGAAAACCAATGCACTCTATCGCGAATTTTTTTCGTCCTGAAAAAATCGATTCCAAATCGATAGTAATTCGATTCCGGCATGATAATTATTTTTCAAAACAATCATGGAGGGCTTGAAATGAACGAACAATTGACTATTGCTCCCAGGCGGATAGGATGGTTCTGTTCCTATGTGCCGGAAGAGATCATCCTGGCCGCCGGGTGCGAGCCCGTGCGTTTGGAAGGTCGGGTTGAAAGGTTCCAGGAAATCGACTCATACCTGCATGCCAATCTCTGCTTTACCATCCGCAATATTTTCGAATCCGGTCTCAGAAAACAGTACGATGATCTGGATGCCGTCATTTTTGCGAACTCCTGCGACGGGATGCGCAGGCTGTATGAACTTTGGTCTCATTATATCCAAACCCCGGCAGCTTATTTTCTGGAAATCCCCAAGAACCGGGATGAAAACGGTATCTCCTTTTTTTCCAGTCAGCTCCTGAATCTGAAAAATCAATTGGAGGAAGATTTTGCGGTTTCCATCACTGCGGAACGCCTTGTTCAAGCGGGTCTTCAAATGAATGAACGTCGCGGAAAAATGTTAGAACTCTTCGAACGTCAGAAAGCGAGTCCGCTGCCGTACAAGGGCAGCGAACTCCACACTCTCGCCATCCAAGAGGGCAGGCTTCCAAAAAGGGACATGTATCCTGAAATTCAGTCGGTTTTAGAAAAGCCTGTTCCAGTGCAGCCTGTTGGCAAGGCTGCGCCGCGATTATTGGTATCGGGGAACGAAGGAACCACACCCACCCTTTTTCGATTGATCGAAAACAGCAACGCCGATGTGGTTCTGTTCGATACCTGTCGCGGGCTGAATCACTACACAGGCATGGTATCCATGGGAAATGACCCAATCCAAAGCATCGCCCGCCGCTACTTGTTTAAGCCAGCCTGCGCCAGAATGCCCGGAAGTGCTCAAAGAATGGAACGTCTGGCCGCCCTGATCGACGAATACGCCATAGATGGCGTGGTCTACAGCGGGGTTCAATTCTGCGATTATACTCTTTTTGAATCCGCTTTGATCGAGCCATTTTTAAAAGCACGCTCCTTGCCGGTGCTTGTTGTGGAAAACGATTATATCTGGTCCAACACGGAACAGATCCGAACCCGGATTGAGGCTTTCGTGGAGATGACCCAAAACAAAAGGAGGACGGCATGATGCAGGAACGCTATCAAATGATGCTTGAAATGATCCAGGCACGACTTTTGGAAAAAAAACGGGGTATGGATTTTTTCATTGATGCCTTATTTCGCAATATCCTGCGTGCCTATGATCCGGAGCTGCCCACTGTGTATGTCTCTGGTTATGCCTTTCCCATGGAGCTGCTATGGGCATTTGATGTGACTCCGTTTGACTTTGAAATCGCCTGCAACAATCTGCCGGAAGTGATGACAGGAAACGGGTCCGGTCTTATGCTGGAATCCGAAAAGCGCGGGTATTCAAGAAATATATGCTCTTTTGACCGGCTGATCATTGGTTGCCTCCACCAGGGTATCCTGCCCAAAGGGGATCTGTTTCTGACCTCCAGCTATTACTGCCATGGCAAGGCCAAAACCAACGAAGTCGTGGCTGCCCATTATGGGATGGAGAGTGTTCTTCTGGATGTGCCCAATGAAATCAGCCCGGCTGCAATAACCTATGTTGCCACCCAATTGCGGAACATCGCCGCCAAGCTGGAGGCTGTCACCGGAACCAAATTAGATCCTGCGCGGCTGAAGGAATCCATCCACAGATCCAATCAGGCCCGTGCCTCCCTCCTGACCATCTGTGACTGGATGAAAAGGAGGCCTTGTCCCTGGAACGGCGTGGAAGCTTGTTTATTGGGACTGGGCGGTGCTCTCTTCTGGGGATCGCCGGTTCGCATAGAGATCCATCGGTTACTCCTTACCCAGATATTGGAACGGGTTGAAAAAGGCAAGACCATCCCCGAGGATTACCGTATCCTATGGTTCCCATGGGTGCCGGTACAAAACACCAACATTTTCAAGATTCTCAAGGAAAATTGCGCCAATGTGGTCATGGCGGAAGCGTCTTTCGTCTTTTGGCCGGAATTGGATGAAAATCGTCCCTTTGAATCCCTTGCCATGAAAGCGCTGTTGGATCCACATGTGGGCAAAGCTGAACGACGCATTCAAAACTTAGTGCAAAGCATAGACGACTACCAGATCGATGGCGCCATTCATTTCAGCACTACCTCCTGCTATCATGAAAACACGGCTTTCCCCATAATCCGCGATGCAATCAAGAAAAAGGGAGTCCCGCTCCTCAACCTGAGCGGCGATATGTCGGATGAACGAAATTATTCTGCGGCTGAAACCAATATCCGGATTTCAGCCTTTATGGAGCTACTGGCCGGTTGAGCCAATTGATGTGTATTTCAGCAGAGAGTATTGCAGTATTTGTCACATCGGCCGGTTGTGGATTGATCCGGAGTCGGATGCGTTATTTGAGCAGGATACTTGTTTCACGGAGACAATGCAGCAGATTCTTAGAAATGATTGTAGTGAATGTATTTTCTTGCCTGAAAGAAGAGTTCAGGTGCTTTTTTTAATCCAATTTGATTTTCTGCCAAATGGGATTCCGAGCTTTCTCATTCTGTGGCGGAGGGTTCCGGAATTAACACCCAAAAGCTCGGATGCTCCACCTTTGCCGGAAACCTTTCCGCCGGAAACCGCCAGTGCCTTGCGGATTTGTCCTGCTATGGATAGATTCAGGTTTAAAGATTCATCTCCCGCAACAGGCGGTGACAGTTTCGCTTTCCTTTCTTGAGATGGCTGCAAGAGTTCAAAAGTCAACGGCCTGCCTTGACTCAGTATAAGCGCTCGTTCCACTGCATTTTCAAGCTCCCGCACATTGCCGGGCCAGCAATAGGCCATCAGGGTTTCGATGGTGTCAGGGACAAAGGAAGGCATCGCGGATAGTTTCATCTCCCGGCTTTTTTTATGAATAAAATGACGCACCAGGTCCGGAATATCAGTTATCCGATTCCGCAATGGCGGGATGATAATGGGAAAAACCTTCAAGCGGTAATAGAGATCTTCTCGAAAATGTTTCTCGGCGAGCATTGCATCCAGATCACGATGGGTAGCAGCGATGACTCGGATATCCACACCGATTGTCCTGACACCCCCCAGCCGTTCGATTTCCTTTTCCTGAAGAACCCTCAAGAGCCGCACCTGAGCTTCCACCGACAGTTCCCCGATCTCATCCAGAAAAATCGTCCCTTTGTGGGCGCGTTCAAAGCGACCGCGTTTTTGGGATATCGCTCCTGTAAAAGCGCCTTTTTCATGACCGAACAGCTCGCTGTCGATAAGAGTGTCGGGGATTGCGCCACAATTGACCTTGATAAACGGGCCCTGTCTTCGTGGGGACATACGATGAATAGCACCGGCGATGATTTCCTTGCCAACGCCGGTTTCACCCATCAATAAAACAGGACTGTCCAGTGCTGCCACCTGCCTTACCATACCCATAACGTTCCGGAGACCAGAGTCTGCACCGATAATCTCTTCACCGGCCAATCTGTGCAACTCATCCTGAAAATATCGGCTGTCATCTGCCAGCAGATCTCTCAACACCTGAACCTCGCGGAATCTCAGACTGTTAGAAAGTGCAATGGAAAAAGGTTCATTTAGCTGACTGAGCAGTCGCAGATGATCTTCCGAAGTTTTCCTGTTTTTTTCGTAAACAAGGGATAGAACACCGATAAACTTTTTTTCAACGACCAGATCCAGGAAGACGAATTCAAGATCCGATGAAAAACCAATCGTTTCCAGTTTCAGGACAAATTCCTTGAGAGCATCGCGGTCCTTGGGGTCATTGAATGTTTTGATCCGGATGGATCGCAAGCTTTCAAGAATCCTGCGGGCTTTGGGCGAGAAGGATGTTTTTATACTCATACACTTGCCGCCGTCCGGAGTAGCATGCGCAATGGTTTCAACTATTCCCAGCGTCTGTTCGTACAGATGCAGATTCATTTGATTTGCCGGAATAAAATTTCGAATATATAAGAGACATCGCCACAGGGCAGTCTCGATTTCAAGACTGCTGCATATTTTTAATGTGACTCCTCGAAAAAAATCTTTCTCATCGATCTGCATTTACATCCCCGATCGTCAACTATTTTGACATATGCGACAACAAAATCATCTTTCCGTCACATATGTCAATTAAATTATGATCAATTTGTCAGATATCACAAATTGAAGTCCCCTTGTTATCTCTTTTCACCTATAGAGAGCATTATAAAAACAGAGACATATACGATCCGACAGCGTCGGGCACATCTTTTGCTACAGTCCGGGAAGCATGTATATAATTCAGTTTGCAAAAAAACGCACGGATACCGGATGATCCTGCCGCATGGAAGGCATCAGCGATCCTGAAGCAATATTGGCCGGAATCCTTGGAAAGACCGGATCAACCAGTGTGCGGTAAAAGAAGGAATTAATGGAGATTTTACATTTCACGGAGCAACACGAAACCTATCGAAATCGGTTAAAAGTTTTTTTAAAAAATGAGGTTATTCCGTATATTGACACATGGGAGAATGAACGAATTACACCCAAAAACGTGTGGAAAAAAATGGGCGCCGAAGGATTTTTATGCCCATGGATCCATACGGAATATGGTGGCATGGGGGGGTGATTTTTTGTATTCGCTTGTTGTCGGTGAAGAACTGGCCCGGACAAACCATTCAGGCTTGATGACCTATCTTCACAGTGACATTGTTGTTCCCTATGTTGATACTTATGGGTCCGAAACGCAAAAGGCGCAATATCTTCCCGCATGTGCTTCTGGCGACATTATTATGGCAGTGGCTATGACAGAGCCCAATAGCGGCAGCGATCTGGTCTCAATGAGCACTACTGCCGTAGAGCAAGGGGACAAGGTTATTCTAAACGGCTCAAAAACATTCATATCCATTGGATATAATTGTGATCTGGTAATTGTAGCGGCAAAAGATCCATTCATCCAAAATCCTCACAAGGCAATATCCCTTTACCTGGTGCCGGAGGGAACACCCGGTTTTAAAAAAGGAGACCGATTTAAAAAAATGGGGATGCACAGCCAGGACACTGCCGAGCTTTTCTTCGATAATTGCAGGATCCCGAAAGAAAATCAATTGGGAGAAAAAGGACAAGGTTTTTTCATGCTCATGCAAAAACTCCAGCAGGAGCGTCTGATGGTTGCGCTTCAATCCATCTGGAGCGCCGAATTCGCTCTGGAGTGGATAATCGAATACTGCCGAAATCCGGAAAACAAGAGCAGTCCGCTGTTAACATCCCAGGCAACACGCTTTGCTTTGGCAGAGATGGCAACAGAAGTGAAAATTGGAAAAACCTTTATTCACAAACTGGTGATGGATCACATGAGAAAAGAAAAATTGGTGATGGAAACTTCTATGGCCAAATTCTGGACTTCGGACCTGGCCAGGCGGCTAACCGGATATGTTCTCGAGATCATCGGTAACTATGGCTTTCTGGAAAACTGCCCCATTGTCAGAACATGGCGGGACGTTCGGGTGAATTCTATTTTTGCAGGAACAAATGAGATCATGAAGATAATCATCTCCAATCAAATTTTGGGGAAATAATTCAGAAGCTGGATGGGCCAGCAGTAATAATAACTCACCGACTTGAAAGATAAAATTTCTTGTTGGGAAAAAATACGGAGTGCAACATATGGATATTAGAAACTGTGTGTCTGTTATCACAGGGGGAGCTTCCGGGTTAGGTGAAGCCATGGTGAGAGAAATGGTGGAAAATGGTGGAAAGGTTGCTATTTTGGATTTTGATACTGAAAAAGGAGAGAAATTGTCAAAAAAGCTGGGAGATGCCGTTATCTTCTGCATGACCGACGTGGTGGCGGAAACCAGCGTGCAAAAAGCGATCGACGACACGATCAAGGCTTTTGGCGCAATTCATATTGCGGTAAACTGTGCAGGTGTCGGCACCCCCAGAAAAGTAATCGACAAAAAGGGTAACCCCATGCCCATAGACTTTTTTACTGAATTGATACAGATCAATTTGGTGGGAACCATGAATGTTATCCGTCTATCTGCTGTTCAGATGCTTAAAAACACACCTAACCGTGATGGTGAAAAAGGGATTGTCATCAATGTGGCCTCAGTGGCTGCGTTTGAAGGACAGATCGGTCAGGCAGCCTACAGTGCCTCCAAAGCCGGTGTGGTCGGAATGACCTTACCCCTTGCCAGAGAGTTTGCCGATCATGGTATCCGATGCAATACTATCGCACCGGGAATCTTTAAAACACCCATGATTGCCGATCTTCCTGAAAAAGCGCAGGAAGCACTGAGCGAAATGATGCCCTTTCCCAAACGTTTGGGTAAACCATCCGAATTTGCAATGCTGGCAAGACAGATTATTGAAAATCCTATGATTAATGGTGAAACCATTCGATTGGATGCCGCACTTCGAATGTCTGCAAAATAGAAACGATTTATAAAAATGAATAAGAAGGGAGCAAACATGAGAAGAGTTTCAGTAATTGGCGGTGGACATACTCGATTTATGGCAAACTCGCCGAATACAGGGTTGGAACTGCTCGCAGAAGCATCCATGGACGCGATAATCAATTCAAAAATTTCCCCTCAAGATATCCAGGCTGTTTATTGCGGCAATGTTTTAGGCGACTTTTCCGAAGGACAGGGAATGATCCAGTCTTACCTGGCCAATGAAATCGGATGCAATTATGTTCCGGCCACCAAATTTGAAGGCGCATGCGCAACCGGAACCATTGCCGTCCAGAACGCGGCCATGTGGGTAGCCTCCGGAACCTACGATATTGTCCTCGTGTGTGGTGTTGAGAAAGCAACGGCAATGGGAACACCGCTGGCAACAAGAACTTTTGCCATGTTCAGTGACAGTCGTTTCGAATATCCGGCGGGTTTTACCTTCCCGGCGGTCTTTGCCATGCTGGCTCACCTGTATGCAAGTCACTACCATATCCCGCTGGAAAAACTAAAGGAGCAAATGGCCCATGTTTCCGTGCAGTCCCACCACTATGGCGCAAAGAATCCCCATGCCCAGTTCCAAAAGGAAATCACGGTGGAAAAAGTACTCGGAGGTCCCATCGTAACCACGCCGCTGCAATTGCTCGACTGCTGTCCATTCTCGGATGGTGCAGCCGCTGTTATTCTGGCATCGGAAGAAGTGGCAAAAAAACTCACCGACAAACCGGTTTACATAGCCGGCTCAGGCCAGGCATCCTCGGGGCATCTTGCTTCCCAGTACCAGTACCTTCCCCGTATCCGGGCCAGGGAAATCGCAGTGAAACAGGCCTATAAAATGGCCGGTGTTGGTCCTGAAGATATTGATGTATGCGAACTGCATGACTGCTTCAGTATTGCAAGTATTATCGCGGCAGAAAGCCTCGGCTTTGCCGAGTTCGGCACAGCCGGTATTCTTTGGGAAAAAGGGGAGACGAAAATCGGCGGAAAAACTCCCATCAACATCTCCGGCGGATTGAAAGCCAAAGGTCACCCCCTTGGGGCAACCGGAATTTCCCAAGTCTATGAGATCACCAGACAGCTTCGTGGAGAACTAATGGATCAGGGACGGCAGGTTGAAGGTGCTAAAGTGGGTCTTGTGGATACCCTGGGAGGAGATGGCATTATTGTCAACCTGGTTCTAAAGAGGGATTAACCCGGATTTAAGGAGGATACTATAATGAAATACAAACTGGATTTCCGTACTTACAGCGATGCACTGAAAAAAAACCAACTCCTCGGACTTAAGTGCCGGTCTTGCGGAAACATTACATGCCCGCCGACGATGGTATGCCGGAAATGCGCTAGTTTCGATCAGGAAGTCATCCAACTGAGCGGTACTGGAAAAATCAAGACGTTTACCACTACCTATGTCGCTCCCATGGGACGTGAGGTCGAGGCGCCATATACAATTGTAATGGTGGCTCTTGATGAAGGTCCATGGATTTCCGGAAATTTAATCGATATTGACCCAGCCAGGGTTGATATGAACATCATCGGCTGCTGGGTAATGCTGGGAAATAAGGTGTTTCCCGGCGACTGTTATTCGTCTGGTGAAGCAGCCAGACCTCTGTTCAGCACCGTGCGAAATATCTGATAATTTTTATTCAATCTCGATATGACAGGCATCCCCATTTTCAATGTCAACAACAACTGTTCCACAGGTTCCAACACCCTCTTCCTCGCCCGGCAAGCAGTTGCCAGCGGTGTGGTCGAATGCGCACTGGCTCTGGGATTTGAACAGATGACGCCGGGAGCCTTAGGCTCCACCTTTATGGACAGACCACTGCCCATGGAAACCTTTTTCATGAAACTGTTTGAAATTCAGGCTCCCAAGGAAGGTGCCCCGCCAGCAGCCATACTCTTCGGTGGTGCAGGTGTGGAGTACATGGAAAAATACGGTGCAAAATCGGAAACTTTCGGTAAAATTACCGTTAAAGCCAGAAAGCATTTCAGTAACCGAATTCGGGGTTGTCACAAAAAAAGTTTTAAAAAAACCGGGCTCATCTGATCCAAAAAAATCAAAAGACCTTTTCGGCAATTGTACTCATTTCATTAGCTTTAAAAAAACATTTATTTAGTTCCATGCGAAAATGTCCTGTCCAGCACCCTCCTTATCTCTTTCGCAAACACTTCTTTCGAGACAGGTTTCATGAGAAAAGCTTTAATCCCAATGGAATTCGCTTGTTTTTCGTTCATGATCGAGCTGTATCCAGTGCACACAATAATAGGGATATCCGGACGAATCTTTAACATCTCCTTTGCCAACTCTGACCCTGGCAGATGAGGCATTGTCTGATCCGTAATTACCAGATCATACTGATAAGGAGCCGCCCGGAACGTTTCAAGCGCTTGTAAGCTTTTGGTCATTGAAAAAACCGAGTAGCCAAGTGATTCCAATGTTTTTTCCCCTAACAAAGCTAAAGCTTCCTCATCATCAATAAAGAGTATCTTTTCTTTGCCTGAAGGCAGTATGGTTTGTACCTCATCTTTACTCTTTGGAGTTGCTTCAACTGTTTTAATAAACGCTGAAAATATGGTGCCGGCCCCAAACCTGCTTGAACAGACTATCTTCCCGCCATAATTTTCAATAATGCCGTAAACAACGGCCAAGCCAAGGCCGGTGCCCTTACCCTGCTGCTTAGTAGTAAAGTATGGATCAAAAATATGATTGATTACATCTTCCTTAATGCCCGTGCCTGTATCCTGGATATCAAGTTTTGCATAATAGCCTGGTTGCAGATTGAACGCACCAGATTCATTCGTGCTGAGATTAACTTCCTTTAAAATAACACTCAGCGTCCCACCAGTTTCCTCCATGGCGTGGAATGCGTTCGTGCAGAGATTCATTATAATTTGATGTATTTGGGAAGCATCTGCGTTAATAGGGGCGCACTTTTCATCGATTTCCTGACGGATCTCGATGGTAGTGGGCAATGTTGATCTGAGAAGCTTGAGGACTTCTTTTACAATAGGCTGAATTTTAAGAGGCAATATCTCAGTACTGGATTTACGGCTGAATGTCAGTATCTGTTGTACCAACGCCTTGGCACGATAGCCTGCCTGCAGTACCTGTTCAACATAATGGTAGATTTCGCCGTTTGAATCTGCCTTTGCCAGGACAAGCTCACTGTAACCGATAACAGCTGACAAGATATTGTTAAAATCATGGGCAATGCCACCGGCAAGGGTCCCAATAGCTTCCATTTTCTGTGATTGGCGGACCTTCTCTTCCATTTCCTTTCGCGCAGTAACATCACGAAACAGGCCGATCAAACATTTTTTCCCGCCAATTTCAGTTGGGGTAGCACTGATATCTGCAAAAAAAATCGACCTGTCTTTTTTCAACACAGGGGCTTCGTGATAAACTTCGATTTCCTTTCGCATCTGTCGTGCAAATTGGTGATGGACCTCTGTCAAACTTTCAGCCGGATGAATCTCATCAACACCCAATTGGGTTATTTCTTCCAGGGTGTAGCCAAGCATCTCACAGATTGTCTTGTTCCCGGCTACAAACTTCCTGTTTTCAGCATCTGCCACCAAAATGCCGTCATTTGTTGAGTTAAAAATAATATTCAATTTCTCTTCAGAATCTCTTAACTCAGCTTCCGCTTTCTTGCGAGACGAAATATCTCTGATGATTCCGCTGAAAAACTGCTTTTCATCAACAAACCAGGTGGCGACATTCAATTCCAGAGGGAATTCCTTACCCTCTTTAGTAAGGCCATGGAATTCAAGAACATGGTTGAGATAGTTCGTTTTCCCTTTTGAAGTTGCATTTTCAATTCCGTGGAGATGGTCGGTACGATACCTTTCCGGCATTAAACTGGCAAGATTGACATGCATCATTTTGGTATGCTGATAACCGAACATTATTTCAGCGGCTTCATTTACTTCTAAAACCGATCCGTTTTTGTCAGCAATTATTATTGCATCTGAGGATGCATCAAAGATTGAACGAAATTTTTTCTCGCTTTTCGTTAGCGATGCTGTCCGCTCCCGGACAAGCTGATCCAGTTTAGTGCAAAGTTCTTCATACCTGTTTTTTTTGATTCGTTCATCAAGAATGATGGCCACCATAAAACAAAAATTTTTCAGGTATTCAATGTATGGCGTAAAGGCAACAGGCTCTGAAACGGTTATTAACAGTTCTCCAAAATTGGCATCATTTGTTCGGATAGGGAACCGAGTTACCGAAGCAGCCAGGCCTTCCTCTTTATTCCTTGAGTACCTCACCTGTTCAACACCAGGAAGATCGGTCAGCCCCCGACAGGTAAAGCTGAAAATCGAGGACTCATCGGGCAAACTGCAGATAATTGCTTGCATGAGAAGGAGTTGCCCAAGAATTTCGGGGCTTAAATCTGGTGACCTATTCTGTTTCATCACACCTATCCTTTAGCATCTTCTGTGCTTAGAAATACCTCGGGAGTAATATAAAAAGGATTATTGACCACGGAGCCCCTCACTACCATCCAAGGGTGTACTTTTAAAATATCCATGATTGTTGATCCGTTGAATTGTCGTGCATCATACTGACAGACTGCGGTGATGGGATGTTTTTCCAATAATAGGCTAACTCTTGATTCGTATTCCAATAATCTGTTTCCTCCAGGCACGTTTTGAACTTCAGGGAGCATTTCACCGATAACCCTGGCAGCGGAAAATCCTTGAGCTTCAGACTCTTCATGATAGTTCTTTAACATAGCGAGCATTTTGTCGGGATCAAAACGATTATCCTGAAAATAAATATCCCGGGTTCTGGAAAATATAAATGCCCCGGAATCAATGACGTCATTAAATGAAATGCCGTAATTGCCAAGGAATTCCTTTAGAATAGTCTCATTTACCTGCTCAGAAAAGCAGCAGGCACGTTCACCAGCCTTTAGTCCGGTAAGCAGAAATTTAAGCAGTGATTCCTGGCGCTCATCATCATCACTGATAATTTGGCAAACATGAACGCCAGCAGGGAATTGTTGCTCAGTAAATCCAAGGGAAATGGTCGAATTGTTGAGAGTCATAGTGATCTCCTTGATTTCCATTCAACTGTCGAACATTTATTATTCAATAAATTTTGTCTTTAGCGGCTATGATCTGCGTAAAAGCCGGGCCTTGACGCGGCTGGTGAAGACGGCGATTTCGGAAATATTGAAATATTTTCCCGCAGCCATCAAGCATACCAGAAACAAGCATCCGACAACCAGACAGATGATCAGGTTTGCGGTAAAGAGATTTGCACTGACCAACGTGTGGAGAAACCGCCTGACGGTTTCGAGCAGGCCGCCCAGAACCATTGCCAATATCAGCATGCGACCATAGAAACCATATACCATCCGACTATCTTTATTGCCGCTCTTCCGGTTCCAGACAACATAAAGAACGGCCACTTGCAGAATGGCGGACAATGATATGGCCAGGGCCACACCTGCCACATCCATATAATGGAGTCCAAGCCAATAGATCGGGAGACTGAAGAGTACGGCAAGAGTTCCAAAAGCAGTAGGCAGGATCGTATTCTGCATGGCATAGAAGCCCCTGGCTACGACGGTTTGGACGGAAAAAGCAAAGGCGCCTGTCATCAAAAAAAGCAAGGCCTGGGCCGTCAGGTCGGCAGCGGCAGAATCAAACCGGCCGCGCTGAAAAAGAAGGATCACTACCTCATGACGCAGAACCATGAGAAGCGCTGAAAAGGGCAAAAGCAGTCCCAGATACCGGATCGTGGTGTTCAACAGTTGATTCATTTCATTGAGTTGTTTGGATGCAGCCAGTTGGGACAGAAACGGAAAGGAAGCGACTCCGGCTGCCTGACCGAAAAGTCCCACCATCATCAACATGACCCGCAGGCCGTAATTCAGGCTGGCGATGCTTCCGGAGGGCAGAAAACTGCCGAAGAATTTGAGAAAAATCTCCGTGGAAAAGGTCATGGTCAGA
>PNOB01000059.1 GCA_013824585.1 Desulfobacterium sp.
TAAAAAGCGTCACACCGGCGAAAGCCGATGTCCAGAAAAGAACTGAAAATACTGGATTCCAGCTTTCGCCGGAACTACAACAACAGACTTTTGAAATTGGCTCTTCTGATTGAAACATTATGGATGTAATGGTCAGGAAACGAATAGGAAAATTATGAATAAAAACTTTTGTAAAGGCTTTCTGTTGCTCTTTTTTTTTCTTGGATTGATCCATATCGCTTCTGCAACCCATGCAGTATCTGATGAGATTCAATGGCAGACCTATCAAAATGGAATTGCCAACGCAAAGTCAGAGGGTAAAAAAATTTTTTTGCATTTCTATTCTACCTTGTGTGGATATTGTAAAATCATGGACCAAAAAACATTTAAAGATGCTTCTGTGGTTCAGTACCTGAATGAAAATTTTGTTCCGATCAAGGTGAATGCTGACCAACAAAGAGAACTGGCAATACAGTACAGGGTCACGGGTCTTCCTTCCAACTGGTTTTTGCAGACAGATAGCGAAAAAATTGCCAACCGTCCTGGCTACATTGCTCCAGAGGAGATGATTTCTTTTCTAAAATTTATTCATACAGATAGTTATAAAAAAATGAGTTTATCAGAATTTTTGCAAATCCGGAAATGACCATGGAAAGCACGCTGTCCTGTTTAAAACATAACCTGGAACATACACAGCTACCCCAGACGCCTGAGGATGAAGAGTATAAGACTGCATGCGTGTTTCTGCTCATTTTTAATCTGGATCACCGGCCACAGATCCTTGCCATTCAAAAAGCGGATAATGAGGGCTACCCATGGCGTAACCAAGTAGCACTTCCCGGAGGACATCTTGAACATCCGGATGAAGCCCCACTGGATGCTGCCTATCGTGAGCTTAAAGAAGAAGTAAACATACCGAAGGATCATGTGGAACTTATTGGTTCAATGGGGCACTTTCAAACCATTTATAATCGGGATGTGGAGGTGTTTATCGGGCTATGGAATGGAAAAAGCAATATCCAATTTGATTCTGCTGAAATATCTAAAATGGTTGCCATCCCGATCGAACATCTGATCAAGACACATCAGGAAGAGGATTATTCCGGAAGGCTTCCGGATGTGTTTGAGCTTCTTTATCCATATAATGACGTCACGGTTTGGGGATTGACTGCCAAAATTTTTCATTTCTTCATTGAAATGATGGTGCCCTGTTTTGAAAAAACAAACCGCACTCCAATATGACCTGCAATCTGCTGTTCGATTTACCGGCCTTTTCAGGACAAGTCATTCAGATTCAGATTCCGATTCCGGTAACGGGTAACATATCTTCTGATCAGTC
Source organism: Desulfobacterium sp. (assembly GCA_013824585.1). Taxonomy (GTDB): domain Bacteria; phylum Desulfobacterota; class Desulfobacteria; order Desulfobacterales; family SURF-7; genus QZKS01. Next base: position 1,319 of record PNOB01000059.1, read on the forward strand.
GAATGAACAGGGATAAAAAAAGCCCGCAGCTCATCATCATTAAAAGAGTTGGAAACCAAATATAGTTTTGAAAATCTTCCTTCTCGTTACAAACGGAGATACCTGCAAGACAAAACAGAAACACCAGAACGGAAAAAAGAATGGCAACCAGGCATATCGACTCGGTATCATACCAGGGCGAAAAAATCTTTCGATGAACCGCATTTTGTTCCAAGCGCATATGCATATCCTTTTCACTACGGAAAAAGCCGGTGAAGTTTACTCATGAACTTTTATATTTCTTGCATAAAGAGAATAATTTTACAAGGCGATTCAAAAAACTAAAATTGACCTGACAATTGAAATGGTGCTAAAAGAACTCATACAGCTTGGAATTTCACGGCAAAAAGGGAGTGCCTATTATGTGCCTCGCAATACCATCAAAAATTATCAGAATCGTTGGAGACATGGGAACCGTTGATGTTGATGGGGTTAAAAGAGATGTAAGCCTTCTGATGATTGAAGAGCCTCAACTCGGGGATTATGTTATTGTTCACGCAGGATTTGCCATTCATAAGATCGATGAAATTACGGCAAAAGAGACCCTTCAACTTCTCAAAGAAGCCCTCGCATTTGTGGAAAAGGACGATATTTCAAATTAATGAGGGATAAAAAATCAGATCATGTAGCCAAAAGATTGAAAATTAACGGCATTGTACAGGGCGTTGGCTTTCGGCCTTTTATTTTTCAACTTGCAGTAGGAAACAGGTTGTGTGGTAAAATTGAAAATACCGCTGATGGTGTTTCTATTTTTGTGGAAGGCACCCCTGAGAATATTGAGTCATTTTGCCAGACCATCCCCGTGAAAAAGCCACCCATAGCCCAGATTACCCATATGTTCATTTCCGACGCACCTGTAAAGGGTTATTCAAATTTCTCCATCGGATCCAGCAAAGGACATCAAAAACTGAAATCAACCTTGATTTCACCGGATGTCTCGATTTGTGACGACTGTTTGTCCGAACTTTTTAATCCAGCTAACCGACGTTTTCACTACCCTTTCATCAACTGTACCAATTGCGGTCCGAGGTACACGATTATCGAGCATATTCCCTATGACCGCCCGTATACCTCCATGAAACATTTTCAGATGTGTCCGGAATGCCAGGAGGAGTATGACGACCCCCTTGACCGGCGTTTCCATGCCCAGCCCAATGCCTGCTTCCGGTGCGGCCCCATGGTATCTCTGCACACTGATAAAGGTGAAAAAGTCGAGACCGGGAACCCGATACAGAAAACTATCGAACTTTTAAAAGCCGGAAAAATTATTGCGATCAAAGGGCTGGGTGGATTTCACCTGGCCGTGGATGCAGAAAATAATAATGCAGTTGCCAATTTACGCAGAAAAAAATACCGCGAGGAAAAACCCCTTGCTCTCATGGCCCATGATATTGAAAAACTAAAAGAGTTCGCTGAATTGAATGCAGAGGAAGAAAAAGTGCTTCTATCCCCTGCCCGCCCCATTGCCATTGTGAAAAAAAGGCGGCGCAGTTCCATTGCAAAACTGGTTGCACCCGGAAACCAATACCTGGGCGTGATGCTGCCCTACACACCATTGCATTATCTCCTCCTCTCGCATTATTTTTTAGCCCTTGTCATGACAAGCGGCAACAAAAGTGAAGAACCCATATCCATCAACAATCAAGATGCGTTTCAGAAGCTGGGAACAATTGCCGATTTTTTCCTGATCCACAACCGGGATATCTATCTCCGAAGTGATGACAGTATTGTCCGGGTGGCAAACCAGACTACCCTTCAAATCCGAAGATCCAGGGGGTATGTTCCGGTTCCCATTTTTCTGGGTTCCAAAACAGAAGAAGTGCTTGCATGCGGAGCAGAACTGAAGAATACAATATGCCTGACCCGTGGGAACCAGGCCTTTCTCAGTCAACATATCGGTGACATGGAAAACCCTTCCACAGAAGCCTTTTTTATAAAAACCATAACGCATATGCAGCAGGTTCTGGATATCCATCCGGATGTCATTGCCCATGATCTTCACCCGGACTATCTGAGTACGGCATATGCAGCAGCCCAGAAAAACAAACAAAAAATCGGTGTTCAACATCATCATGCACATATTGTAAGCTGTATGGCTGAAAACAAGATACAAGAACCGGTCATTGGCCTTGCATTTGATGGAACCGGATATGGTACGGATGGCACGATCTGGGGAGGAGAAGTTTTATTGGTAGATCCTGGAAAATTTGACAGGATCGCCCATTTATCCTATGTACCCATGCCGGGAAGCACTGCTGCCATCAGGGAGCCTTGGCGGATGGGGATAAGCTATCTGCTCGACAGTTTTGGAGAAGCCTTCCGGGAATTCAATCTTCCGATGTTTCAGGCAATTGATGATCAAAAAATAAACACGATTACACAGATGGTGGCCGGTAGAATAAACGCTCCCATGACATCAAGCCTTGGTCGATTGTTTGATGGAATTGCAGCCATTGCTGGTCTGCGGTATCGGGTTTCATTTGAAGGCCAGGCCGCAATGGAAATGGAAATGACGGCCGATGGGTCCATTGAAGAGTTTTATGAATACTCCTGGCAGGAAGGCACTCCCTTTCAAATCAATGTAAAACCTATTGTTCAAGGAGTCGTAAGGGATGTGATCAACCATATCTCCCAACCGGTTATCTGTGGGAAATTTCACAATACCCTGATTCATCTGTTTACGGAACTTTCGGAAGTCATCCGAAAGACAACCGGCCTGAACCGGATTGTCCTGAGCGGTGGCGTGTTCCAAAACCAGATTCTCTTAAAAGGTTTTTCCCGATCTCTTTCGGGAAAAGGATTCGAGGTTCTGAGTCATTCCATGGTTCCCTGTAACGATGGAGGAATCTCATTGGGACAGGCCATTATCGCATCTGCCAGAATTGGAGATCAACAACATGTCGATTAAACATGCGGAAGAATATCGGGATAAAAAATTGTCCAGGAGCCTGATTCAGGAGATTCAGAAAAACAGCCGGAAGCCTGTTCGTCTGATGGAGGTTTGCGGAACACATACGGTTTCCATATTCAAATATGGAATTCGTTCCATTCTTCCCAAAACAATTTCTCTTCTTTCCGGTCCGGGTTGTCCGGTTTGTGTGACAGCGCAAGGAGAGATTGATGCATTTATTGAATTGTCGCGGAAAAAAGACGTAATCATCACAACCTTTGGAGATCTGATGCGTGTTCCAGGTTCCAATTCCTCCCTGCAACAGGAACGGGCAAAAGGACAAGATATTCGGATGGTTTATTCTGCTTTTGATGCACTGGAAATTGCAAAAATCAACCCGGATAAGGAAGTAGTATTTCTGGGCGTAGGTTTTGAGACAACGGCACCAACGATTGCCGCATCCGTCCTTTCCGCCCAGGTCATGAATCTGACAAACTTTTCAGTGATTTCCGCCCACAAAAAGGTTGTTCCGGCGTTGACCGCGCTCTTGCAAACAAAAGAAGTTAACATTAACGGATTTCTTCTCCCCGGCCATGTTTCAGTGATTATCGGAGCCGGAGCCTATCGTGGTTTTATAAAGAACTACCCGATTCCATGTGTGATTGCCGGATTTGAACCGGTTGACATTTTAACCAGCATCCACATGCTGATTAAACAGATCGAAACCGGAAAAAAAGATCTTGAAAATGCCTATCCACGGGCAGTAACAGAAGAAGGCAATTCAAAAGCCAAATCCCTTCTGAATACTGTTTTCCAGTCCGGGAATGCAATCTGGCGAGGAATCGGGCCGATTCCGGACAGCGGATTGTTTTTTCAAAAAGCATATGAGGCTTTTGATGCAACCAGACGATTTCAGATCTCCTATCAGCAGACGCCGGAACCAAAAGGATGTGCATGTGGCGAAGTTCTGACCGGCATAAAAACACCACTGGATTGCACTTTGTATAAAAAAATATGTACACCATTACACCCGGTTGGCCCCTGCATGGTTTCCAGTGAAGGGATCTGTGCGGCTTACGATAAGTATCATGTGGAAAATAATAGAGGTTCATGTAATGACGACTGATCATATCCTGTTGGACCATGGCAGCGGAGGAAAGATGTCGAGCGCCATGATCCGGAACATCATGCTGCCGGTATTTGAAAATCCGATCCTTTCCATGCTCAATGATGGTGCGAATCTTGAAATCAATGGAGTCCGTCTGGCATTTTCAACCGATACCTACACAGTATCTCCTTTGTTTTTTCCAGGTGGAAGTATCGGAGACCTTGCGATTAACGGAACGGTAAATGATGTGTCCATGTGCGGCGCACGTCCGCTGTATTTGAGTGTTGGAATGGTTATCGAGGAAGGTTTTCCGATCGAAGAACTCAAGCGAATTCTCTTTGATATGGGCAAAGCAGCCAGGCGGGCAGATGTACTGGTCGTTACCGGGGATACCAAGGTTGTCCCGAAAGGTGCTGCTGATAAAATTTTCATCAACACCTCAGGAATCGGATGGATACCGGACGGAGTCGATGTCGGTGGAGAAAAGGCGCGTGCCGGCGATCAGATCATTGTAAGCGGAACCATAGCTGACCACGGAATGACCATTCTTATTCAACGGGAAGGATTAACATTTGATACCGAGATCAGAAGCGATTCAGCTCCGCTGAACCACATGGTTCAATCCATGCTGGCGGTCAGCAGAAATATTCATGTTCTGCGTGATCCGACCAGAGGCGGCGTTGGAACGACACTCAATGAGATCGCTATCCAGTCTTCCCTTGGAATTAAAATTTATGAAGACCGGATACCAATAAAAAAAGAAGTAGCCGGGATATGTGAATTGCTGGGTTTTGATCCGCTTTATGTTGCAAATGAAGGAAAGCTGCTTGCCTTTGTTCCGCCATCAGAAGTGGGAGATGTCCTTTCGGCCATTCAAAAAAATCCGGCTGGCAAGGATGCCTGTGTGATCGGAGAAGTAACAGACACCCGACCGGGTCGAGTCATTATGGAAACCAGAATTGGTGGAGAAAGAATTGTTGACATGCAAACCGGCGAACAACTGCCAAGAATCTGTTGAAAGGATTCGTTGATATGAAAAAAATCTGTATTCTGTTTTTTCTCTTGTTGATCATCCCTGCCAGCGGATGCAATGCGAAAAATGAAGCTTCGCTTTTCGGACGTACTATGGGAACAGTATACAGCATTAAAGTTCTTATCAGCGATCGTGATGATCTTGAAGGGCTGAAAAAAAAAATTGAGTCCCGTCTTGATGAGATCAACCACAGTATGTCTGTTTTTCGAAAGGATAGTGAAATCAGCGCATTTAACGCTCTTGTCCCCCATATCACGATGCCTGTTTCCCAAGACTTTCTGTCAGTGCTGAAAACCGCCAAAACAATTCATCACCAGACACAGGGCTCATGGGATGGAACCGTCGGCCCTCTGGTGGATTTGTGGGGATTTGGGAAAACAGGAAATGTGAGAAAAATACCTTCTGCTGAAAAAATCAAGGCACTGCTTCAACAAACCGGTTTTCAGCATATTGAAATTCACCCGGACAACTCGGTTTCCAAGAATATGGCAGGCATCTCCCTGACCCTTGCCTCCATTGCAAAAGGGTATGGAGTGGATCAGATCGCACAACTGATCGAGCAGAACGGAATAGAGAATTATCTGGTTGAAATCGGCGGTGAGGTATTTGCGAAAGGTCTCCGGATAGACGGTAAAAAATGGCACATTGGCATCAACCGACCGGAAAAAGGGGCACCCTATACTGAAGTATACAAGGTTGTGCCCCTTGAAAACAAAGCCATGGCCACCAGCGGGGATTATCGAAATTTTTTTGAACAGGATGGGAAGATTTACTCCCATATCCTTGATCCAAAAACCGGATTTCCGGTTTCCAATCAGGTGGTGAGCGTTACCATCATTGCTGATGCCTGCACCTATGCAGATGGTCTTGCTACAGCCGTCATGGTAATGGGCCCTCAAAAAGGACTGGAATTGATCAACCAGTTGCCTGATGTGGAAGGACTCATCATTACCATGGAACCTGGCGGACATCTTGTGGATCATTTTTCAGATGGTTTTCAGGCAGAACCATGAACCGTTTTCCGGCCATCCATCTGTCTGGAAATGTTTTAACAGGCAAATCAGAAATGCACATCTGTGTAAATCGACGAAACCGAGTCGAAAAAAAATTAACTTGTTTTTAAATCATTACAATACAACACTTTACATTCTCTGTTATTCCTGATAATCGATTCTGACATTCAGACGAAACAACGCTAGACTCTAATCTCTTTCATGGGGGCGATATGACCGGCAAAAAAAACAAACGAAAATATTTTTTCCAGAAACAAATCTCATTGTATAAATCGATTTTCAGTTTTCTACTCCTGATCGGTATTGGAACTGCCCTTCTGAGCGGTATCTATACCTTCTTCTCCATCAAATTGGTTTCCTACTTCATGGGTCATGAAGGTGCTATGGATCCATCCGTATCCATCCCTCTTCTATCCAGAATACTGGGCAGTTATTGGTTCTATATCATTATAGGTGCTGCGCTGCTGATCTGTCTTGCCACCTTTTTTACACACAGGTTTGCCGGCCCGGTCTACCGGTTTGAGGATTCACTGGATCGAATGATCCATAATGACATCAATTTTCAAATCCATCTCAGAAAAAATGATGAAGGAAAACAACTTGCTGAAAAGATCAATCACTTTAACTCTCTGCTTGCTTCGTCCATCAAATCGATTGCTTTTCTGTCCGATGAGATGGAGAAGACTCACTTGATTTTACGGAAAGAACTCAGAGAAGAAAACAGTGCACTGGAACAAGCCATTTCCCTGAACCGGAAGATTAGAAAAACAATTTCCGAATATAAATATGAATAAAAACGATGCGATTCAGCCCCCGGAGCAGCAAATCGCAAAAAAAGCACGATTCAAAAGATACACTCTTTATATTTCTGTTCTGATTGTTTTTGCAGTCCTTCTCATTTTTCGGTCAGACAACCTGCTGACGGTCGCAGGACAAACGCTGGTCATGGATTCTCCGCTTTCTCCTGCCGATGCAATCGTTGTTCTGGCAACCGGGGTTGAATATTATCCCCGCCTGATCGAAGCTGCACGGTTATGGCAGAAAGGTTTGGCCAGGCAGATCATTATCAATGGAAATCGTAAAACCGATACGGTGAGGAAGCTTGAAGATATGGGGTTTGAACCTGCTTGTCACTGGTGTGAAGACCATCTGCGCATTCTGTCCATCTTTGATGTCCCTGAAAACAAGGTTCAATGCATCAGTGCGGAAGATGCTTACGATACCGTGAGTGAAGCAGAATTTGTTGGGAATAAACTACTTCTATCAGGATATACAAAACTCATCATCACGACCAGCAAATTTCATTCAAAAAGAGCGTACCATATCTGGAAAGACCTGTTTCAACAAAAAGCAAAAATCAGCATTGTTTCTGCAAAGGAAGATCCATTCCAGCCGGATGCCTGGTGGAAATCCGGAAGACAGGTAAAATGGGTACTTGCCGAATATGGTGCCTGGATTTACTACTACTGGAAGAAAACAACCAATCTTAAAGATTAAACGATTGATTAATGGAGCAGTCCATGCAGATCAAACAGTTTCGATATTTAGCCGACAATTTCAGTTATCTCCTCCATGGCAAACGGTCCGCCATTGCCATTGACGCCGGAGCTGTCGATTCAATTCTGTCTTATGTCCGGGATGCAAAACTGCATTTACAATATGTGACCAACACACACATGCATCCGGATCATGTTTCCGGGAACCGGGAAATTCTTGATAGAACCGATGCGGACTTTCTGGACAACCAGACCCTTCGGAAGCAAAAAACAATTCTGCTGGACAACGAAACCATAAAGGTTTTCCATACACCCGGGCATACGGAGGATTCAATGGTCTTCCATGCGGACGGTCATATCATTTCAGGGGATACACTTTTTAACGGAACAGTCGGCAACTGCTTCACCGGGGATCTGAAGGCCTTCTTTTCATCCATCAAGCTGATATTTGGTCTTCCCGAAACAACCATTGTGTATGCAGGACATGACTATGTAAGGTACGCAATTCAGTTTGCCCGAACCATAGACCCGGACAATTCAGAGCTGGACCGGTTTCTTTCAAAATACGATCCATACCATGTTTTCTCCACACTGGCGGATGAATTGAAGGTCAATCCCTATGTGCGATTTAATGATGAAAAAATGATCACTGTGCTGAAAAACAAGGGGCTTTCAATTGAAACGGCTTTTCAAAGGTGGAAGTCACTCATGGAAATTTATTGAGCCAATTTCAAAAGTCTGTTGTTGTAGTTCCGGCGAAAGCCGGACACGATGTAAAGCGTAGCGCTATCCAGTATTTTCAGTTCTTTTCTATACATCGGCTTTCGCCGGGGTGACGCTTTTTAATCGTTTTGAAATTGGCTCTATTGATTTTCAATTTTCGGAATATCTCCTTGCAATCGAGTGTATGATATCAAGGCTTCCAAACAGGATTTCAACCAGTTCAGGATCAAATTGTTTGCCGGAGTTCTCCTTGATCACAGCAAGTGCTTTTTCTTCATCCCATGCTTCTTTATATACCCTTGCAGAGCAAAGTGCATCATATACATCCGTGAGTGCCACGATTCTGCCGAAAATCGGAATTTCTTCTCCTTTTTTCCCTTTTGGTTTCCCATCTTCATTTTCATAACCAGGAAGAGGTTCCCCGGTATGGATATCAACATATCCCGGATATCCTTCGCCATTCCACCACTCATGATGATTCTGAGCAACCTGCGCGGATGCCTCATCAAACTCCGACTGATTGTCCTGAAACAGTTGAGCGCCAAACAGCGTGTGCTTTTTCATGATCTCATATTCTTCTTGGTTAAACCGGCCGGGTTTTTTCAGAATGACATCGGATATTGCAATCTTACCGACATCATGAAGCATTGCTGCCATGCGAAGAACATCCTTATTATTGTTGATCACTTCCGGTGAAAGATCATGATGGCTTGCCCACTTCTCATATATTTCCACTGAATAACTGGCCACCCGGTTAACATGGGCGCCGGTTTCTTTAGGGTCCCTCATTTCTGCCATTCGGATCATCCGGAGAATAATCGCCCTGGTCAGCCTTGCGCGTTTGATTGCAACCGATGCAATACTTGCAAAATGGGTCATCACCCCCAGGTCTTTTTCAGAAAAAGGAATGAACTGATTTTTATCATCCCTGGCATTGATAATCTGAAGAACACCCAGAATCTCTCCTCTGCCGGTTTTTAAAGGAAAGGTAAGAGCCGAACGGGTGGTATACTTTGAGGCAATATCAAATTTCCGGCTGAACCGGTAAGGAGCTGATGGATTGATTTTATAAACATCGTCGATATTTAATGCATCTCCTGTTGTGGCAACATATCCTGCGATACTGGTTTGATCAATGGGAATGGAAAAGGTGGCATAGATCAGTTTTTCGCCCTTCCTGATTCTTTGCTCCAGTGTTGCATTCTGGGTGTAGGAAAAATGGAGATTGTCATTCTCCTTTAAATAGATCGATCCTGCATCCGCGTTCACAAACCGTCTTGCTTCGGAAAGTATTTTTTCCATGAGGATATCCAGATCCTGAACCCGGTTTAATTCAATACCCAAATGCGCCAGAGTATCCAGCTTCTCATGTTCGCTTAACATCTTTTGCCCCTTGTCAAAATTTCTCCGAACAAAATATCTTTTCCAAATCTCACAAAGGGCAGGCACAGGGGCCTGCCCCTACGAATCATGCCTTCTTGATCGCAAAATGGAATCAGATCATCGATCTCCTATACCGTAAAAGAACCATATTGGTGATTGATGAACAAATCAATGTAAAAATGGTATTCACACACCTCTTTTGAATGGGTCTGTTCTTTTCCTGCATTATCCATTATTCCAATGGAATACAATACTGTTTTTTCTGCGATTACCAGACCTCAAAAACCCTTCTTCGCTGATCAAACCGGCGGATACCGGCTTTTCTTGCATCTTCCATTGCAGATCGAAATTCTTTTTCCGTAATCCGGCGATTCAAACCCGGTATCTTGTCCGCCAATCCGCAGGGATAATACTGGGGCATGATATTCACATAGGTATCCGGCGAAATCTCATTCACGATAAACTCCATGACCTGTTTTGTCCCTGCCAGGTTGTCCGGGAGAACAAGATGCCGGACCAGAAGACCTTTCATGGCAGTACCGGAATCATCCAGAACCAGATCGCCAACCTGTCTGAACATTTCCTTAAGCGCCTGTTTTGCTACCAGTGCATAATTCTCGGCCTGACAAGCAGCCTTGGAAAGTTCAGGATCAACAAACTTGAAATCCGGCATGTACATATCAAACACCCCATCCAGCAGTTCCAGCACCGCGACCCGGTCATACGCTCCGGTGTTATACACAAGAGGGATATGCAAACCCTGTTCAATGGCTATCGGCAGGGCTGCAAGTATCTGGGGCACCACATGGGAAGGGGTTACAAAATTAATATTATGACATCCTTGTTTCTGAAGCATGATCATCATTCCGGCAATCTGCTCCGGAAAGACCTCTTTTCCCTCTCCCTGATGACTGATTTCAAAATTCTGACAAAAACAGCACAGCAGATTGCAATAGGAAAAAAAAAGGGTGCCTGATCCCTTTTTTCCCACCAGAGGCGCTTCTTCTCCAAAATGTGCGTGATAACTGCAAACCAGGGCATGTTTGCCGGTTCTGCAGAAACCAACCTCGTTGTTGATCCGGTCAACATTGCATTTTCTCGGACAAACCTCGCATTTGCGGAGTAATTGATGAGCCATTTCGATCTTCCGTGACAATCTTCCGGATCGATATGAATCAATATAGGATGGTGTGAAAGAGGGCATGTTTTCTCTTTTCCAATTATTTGAAAAATCTTTGATATTCCGTGTAGAATATCGGCCTGCTGTTGCCGGTCATTAAAAAGCTTCTGGACAGGCCACAAAAAAATAGATCAATGCGGTCACAACAAGCAATGTCAGAAGAAACAAAATTCTCCAGTTCTTATTCCTGCTGATTTTCGTTTCAATATCATTTGCAGATGTTTCCATGTTCGTCAACATGGAAGAGCTGTCAAACATAACGGTTTCATCCAGCTCTGTTTCAAATGCAGTCTGAATCTTATGAATTTCAGCAACCACCTGATCTGCGCTCTGAAACCGGGTGGCCTGATCCTGAGACAGCAAACGGATCACAAGCTGCTGCACATCCGAAGGAATTCCGGAAAAAGCAGGATGGGGAACAAAGCTTTTTCCCTTGAGTACCGGAATATGGCCGACAAGCAGTTTATACAGAATCGCGCCGACTGCAAAAATATCCGCCTGCATGGAACTGGGCTGACTGCACGTATTGAACCAGTTGGCCTTGTCCGGATCAAGGGCATAATGCTCATTCAAACCAAAATCCGTTATCTTCACCTTTCCCGAATCTGTAAACAGAATATTGGTGGGTCGTAAATTTCCATGAACAATTTGATTGTTATGAGCAAATGCCAGCCCCTGACACACTCCTTCAATAATCTTCAATGCATCCTGACAGGCATGGGGAACCAGCATTCTGTCCGCCAGACTGCCGCCGCCGACATACTCCATCACGATGATATAATTGGATTGATGGCCGGATACACCAAGAATCTCCACAATATTGGGATGTTTCAAGTCTTTCAGCAGATTCGCTGATTTTAACCCTCCCATGGGCAGATTGTATCGTTTGACCACCATCAGTTTTAAATTTTCTTTATGTCGGAAAAGATAAACCGTTCCATATTTTGTTTCCTTGATAATATCGAGGAGGGTAAAAATATCCTCCATTTTCTGGACACCCTGGGTCGCTTTTTTTCTCTTGGAGGCCTGGATATGTGCACCCTGAAGAATACCCAGAAGCGTTTCCCGGATACTGTCAGCAGATGCCGGACGATCTGAAATCTCCGGCTGCAAACAATGTAAAATAATGGAATCAAGCCCCTGGGGAAGATTGGGGTTCAGGTCGAAAGGTTTTTTGAACTGTCCCAGTGGCTTTAAACCGGTAAACAGTTCAAACATGACCACTCCAAGAGAGTATAAATCCGATGAATGGGTGATCTGCCGATCCCCGGTTTTCTGTTCAGGAGACATGTAGGCAAGCGTGCCCATGATCAGGTTCTCGCTGGTCATTTGGAGGTTGTCAGGAACATTTTCATGAAACAGATGGGCAATCCCGAAATCCGCTACAAGGGCGTTGCCTTCCAAGTCGATTAAAATATTGGCGGGTTTGATATCCCGATGGATCACACCATTTTTATGGGCATAGGAAAGCGCCTTGCAGACCTGAACCATAATCTCCAGCTTCTGGTTTACCGTATGACCCGCTTGTTTAATTATTTTCGCTACATCTGTTCCTTCCACAAAATCCATTACAAAATAGGGCATCCCGTTCTCCATGATACCGCGATCAATGACATGGATGATATTGGGATGGGTCAGACGGGCAATGATCAAAGACTCCCGGGTAAACCGCTTGACAAACTGAGGGTCTTCTGAAAATTGCTGGTGAAGAACCTTGATGGCAACCGTCCGGTTCAGGGAAGGTTGTATCCCCTTATAAACTGTAGCCATTCCACCGGAATCAATCTTGGAAACCACCTGGTATTGATCAATCTTGTTTTCCATCAGCTCAACGGGAATCCGATTCTTCTAATTGAAATTCAGGAGCCAATTTCAAAAGTCTGTTGTTGTAGTTCCGGCGAAAGCCGGACACGCAGTAAAGCGTAGCGCTATCCAGTATTTTCAGTTCTTTTCTGGACATTGGCTTTCGCCGGTGTGACGCTTTTTAATCGTTTTGAAATTGGCTCTAAGGTTTATTGTATTACAATCGATTTTTTGCGTTCACTCGGGAAGACTTTCAGAAATGATGGGTATTATATATCCATTCAGGCACTTTGATCAATAGGCAAAATATAGGTATTTATTAAACCTCCTTATCGAAGATCATACCGCTTTCTGCTTCAATCAACTCCATCCAGGACTGGAATTCATCAGCCATAACACCCCTGTTTTCTTTCACGATGGGTCCGTACGGACATCATGAATTTTTTCCAATGCCGAAAGGGTTGCCGCAACTGTCCCATATCCGGGAGCGAAAAACCAGCCAATGACCGGTATCAGCAGCATAAGAACAAAACCCATTCCAACTCCGGTTACCCTGGCTTTATGATCATGAACAAATGCAATACTATCGGAAACTGAAAACTGCTTCCGTTCCAGGGTATAATCAACAAGGCCAAACCCGCTGTAATAAGATTGAATAAGCAAAAGCAGCGCTGTTGAAATCAATGCGCCGACCAACGGAAGAATACACAGAAGCCAGGCGATTCCGGTAAAAAAAAGCATCCAGCCAAAATTCCGCATATTGATTGCCAATCCCCGAAGGATATCTTTTACAAAATTCTGAACCGTGAATTGTGGAAGTTTAAGATCATACATCCCTGCCTCGACCATCTCGGATAAAAATCCCAATATAGGTGAAAAAAAAATCAGAACCACCTGTTGATAGGACAGATATCCGATGATCATGAGAAAAAGCCACAGCAGGATCGAAACCATGAAATAGGTCACACCACCGCTCATGAAACCGGGTACCCAGTTTTCATTGATATATGCGGATAATTCAGGCAGGAAAATCATCCCGGATATGGCCAGAAACAGAAGATAACAAAAACTCATCACACCGGGCACAGCGATCCACGGCCATAATTTCTGTTTAATAATCACCTGATGTGCTTTTTTATAAATCAGAATACCTGCAAACAGTTCTTTCAGAAACATATTGGAACACCTTTTGTGAATGATTTCTTTTCAGACAGCACCTATTCATGATACTGAAAGATATGAACCCTATTCAAAAAAACAAACATTCAATGTCACGGTACAAGTATCAGAATGATTCCATGTATTTTGCCCAGATTTCAGAAGAGATCAAGGATCTGGCAGCAGCGGAATTGACGCAACTCGGTGCCTCAAATATCATGGTAACCTTCCGCGGAATCTATTTCCAGGCCGATATATCCAACCTGTATCGGATTCATTACCTGACAAAAGTTATTTCCCGGATTCTGGCACCTCTGGTTTCATTTCCCTGCAAGGATACCGACACTTTATATCAAAAGGGAAAAACAATCCAGTGGGAAGATTTCTTCAAGCCGGACACCACTTTTGCGGTTACCGCAAATGTCTCCAACAGCCAAATCACACACTCCAAATATGCGGCGCTTTGCCTCAAGGACGCAATCGTCGATTATTTCAGAGAAAAAACCGGAACCCGCCCGAATGTAGACACACTCAGTCCGGATCTCCAGTTGAATCTTCACATACGGGAAAACAAAGCCGATATCAGTCTGGATACC
>PNOB01000060.1 GCA_013824585.1 Desulfobacterium sp.
TTTCAATTTTAAATAATAACAAAGAATCGCGAAAAGAGATTTATTCCAATTGATCCTTGCCCTCTGGTAAGCATTTAGCTGGACAGCATCTATGGTCATCAGGTACGCTGTCATATCCCTGTATAATTTGTTCCACACAAAAGGGGATATACCTTCCCCGAAAAGTGCACTGTTTTTATTCAGTATAATAACATGGTGTTCAATGCCTTTCAGCACAAGATGGTTATATGAGATCCCCACCTTTTTAAAACCCATCTGTTTGTACAGAGTCCACATATGATCGTCTGTGGAGGTGAGGACATAATCACGACCGGAAGTGATTAAAATTCTGTAGATGTGTTCAAACATCCCCCACAGGATATCGGTTGCACGATAATCCGGTGTAATGCACAGGCGTGCAATTTCAATCATTTTTGTTTTGGACGGCAGCTCTGCTGGATAGCCGTTTTCAAAAGTTCTTTCCGTATCCATAACCATTTTTTCATGATCCGGGAAGAGAATTGAAACCGTCCCCACCAACCTTGCTTGATGATAAGCAACCAGAATACGGCTTTTGCGGTCCAGCTCCGACGCCAGATCTGTATCAGAACTTTTCGAATCGATTTTATTTGCACTGACATATGCCTGCCGCCTCAATTTCAACACTTCCAGATATTCGTTATGGGTACGAAGAGACCTGAATTTGATCAGCGGCCGGTAATGTTTGAATGCAAATCCCATTTCCCGGAGTTCCTGCGGCTTCCAGTCATGAAACTGAAACAGATGGCGAACAATGGACTCTTTTGTTTTATCCGAAATTTGCCGGATCTCCAAACCAAACCGTGTTTTCCCGTGGTCCGGAGTTTCTACCCAGGTAACCTGTCCTTCTATCTTGTCATGCCTTTCAAAAGAAATATGAAGCTCCAACAGGATTGGCATGGAAGGCAATACCAGAAACTCAGGGTCATCACATTCCAGAACACAATCTTTTTGAGAAATACCGGTTATCCGTACGATAACGTCTTCATTATAATAATATGGATGATGAGTGGTTGCGGTAAGTGAAATTTTATCGGGCGGATGATCGAATAATTGCTTTCCCCGAGAAGAACCGGTCCGCAGCAGTCCCAGCCTGACTCTATCCTGATCCAGCATAGTGATATGGCATATGGCACAAATAAATCTAAAACTGTCATCCCAGCTGGATAAAGTAAAATCGATTGAATCACCTTTGGCAAACCTTAGGGCAATCGGCCCTTTCGATTCAATGCAAAACCCCATGGAAGAGATATCCATCACATTGAAATGATTGGGCGCAGAACCATCCGAGATGCTTAGAAGTGCTCTCATCCCCTCATTTTTCCTGACAGGAATTCTACGTAAACAACGCTGATCCGACAATACATCCTCAGGTTTGTATTTTGGATCTCGCAAATCTTGTTTTTTCTGCATGGCGTTTTCACTTTCGCACGATATCACTTCATGAATGAATATGGAATAAAATGACAATGCCCTTCTTGTCAAGTATAAGATGGAAACTGTTTTATTTTCGCCGAAAATCGTATAGATGAAAATATTGCTGTTTGAATTCGACTTTGCCTGGGTTAATTCTCCAAAAGGGTTAATACATTCATGCTGCTTGCATTGGCTTGTGCCAGGGCAAAGCTTCCGGTGCGGGAAAAGATTTGGAATCGTGTAAAGCTGGAGAGTTCATCGGAAATATCGATCTCGCGGATGTTGGACTCAGCAGATCTTATATTTGCCTGGGTAGTGGATATGTTTGAAATTGTGGAGTAGATCTGATTTTGTGTGGAACCAAGATCAGACCTCATTTTATCAATGTCTTTGAGTGATGAGTCTGCCAGTGATATGGCCACAAACGCCCCGTATCGGCTCATGACATTGATGTCGGACAGTCTGGTGATTTTCTCCGGCTCTGTATTGGTGATTGCAGCATTATTCCCTGTATTGGAGGACAACATACTTCCTGCCCGGATGATCGAGCCGTTTTGAAGGGTCATCTCATTGACCACATAAGTTGATCCACGGGTGATAATATCTGTTTCCAGAATGGTTCCTTGTTTATATGTGATTCCGTCTTCCCCTTGAACAGTATTGGTCAGATATGTTCCTTCGGCAATCACACTTCCGGACGCAAGCATGGAACCGGGAGAAAGATTGAGGTCGGAAAAAAAGGAAACTGTTTCATCATTTGCAAGAAGTACATTTCCGCCGAGAGAGGATTTATTTCTGAGGCTGGAACCGCTTCCGATAACACTTCCAATATTCAAGTCCATGTTATCTGCAAGCGTAATCGATTTACCGAGTATCGCATCCGCACCTACCCTTGTTCCTGAAATCAGGAGCGTACCCCGACTGTTTGAAATTTTCGAACCAGACAACAGGGTCATGGTGTTTATCAGATTCATCTGATCCAGAAGCGTGATATCCGCTTCTACACGGGAACCCGCCAGAATGCAGCTTCCTTCTCCCAATGAGGAGTTGACGGCAAGGGTCAGGGAAGATGTCAGAACCATGTCACTGGCAAGGGTCATACTTTCTCCCAAGGTCAAACCGGAAAGAAGTGTCGCATTTTTGTAAAGAATCGATCCAAAATTGACAATGCTGTTTTCCGCAACAATGGAACCGGTCTGAAGCAGCATGTTAGCATTCAGGGTCATATCGGAAACAAGGGTCATCCGGTCCGAAGAAAGCACAGAACCGGAACTCAACACACTGCCGGCAGCAAAGGATGTTCCGGAAGAGATGCTCATATCACCGGCAGTCAGTGCCAGGTCAGTAGCCAGAGCAGCTATATCTTCATCCAGACTGGACCCGTTGTTCAAAATGCTTCCTGCCGCAATGGTTGACCCGGCAAAAAGTGTCATAGCTGCACCGAGATTCAAATTGGCAATCAAGGTAAGCTGATCCTCATCCACCTGTGAAGTTGCGGTTAACCAGGACCCGTTCTGAATTCGCGATCCCGCCAATAAAGTTAAGGGGGAACCGGCGGTCATATTGGATGACAAAGTAATTTTATCCTGCAGCAGGTTTGTTCCGGCTGTCAGTGTACTTCCCGCAGAAACAGTTGATCCGGTAACCAGGATAAGATTCCCGCCAACAAGGGACATTCCGGAAGTCAGGGTGATGGAATCCCCATCCACATGGGACCCTGTGTCCAGAATACTGCCGTTCCCGATTGTTGACCCGGCCGGCAAGGTGAGATTTCCACTAATGGACATACCGGAAGTCAGGGTGATGAAATCGCCATCCACATGAGAGCCGGCACTGAGAACACTTCCGTTTTCAATGGTCGCCCCGGCCAGTATGGTGATTCCGGGAACGATTGCCTGTGAGACAGACAGGGTGTAGTTACGATCCAGCGCAAAGCCATCTGGGTCACCAATCACCCCGGATGTTGTTGTGAGAAACTGTCCGGAGGCCAGATCTGTTCCCAGCGTAAGAATGGTTCCGGCTGCCAGGTTTGACCCGGTCGCAACGACAGCGGCCGCCCCTGTGGGACCGGTTTGAGAAATTTTTGCATCACCGGTCAGCATGGTTCCGGCGGAAAAAACAGAACCGGTTGTCAGGCTTGAACCATTGATGATGGTACTACCTCCTGTTGTGGGTCCGGTTTGTGAAATTCTAGCATCCCCGGTCAGCACGGTTCCGGCGGCCAGAATCGCACCGGTTGACAGGGTTGATCCGTTTGCAATGGTGCCAGGCGCATTGGTCGGACCGGTCAGGGCAACAGCCGCACTCCCGGTCATCACCGTACCGGAGGCCAGTATGGAACCGGCAGCCAGCACAGAACCGGTATTTAAGGTACTCGTACTGTTGGTTGACAATATCTGCGCAACAAAAGCGTTTCCGCCAAGAACAGTTCCGGATGCCAATATGGATCCGGTCAGCAGCCGTGATGAACCGGCAAGATTGGCATTCCCCTGGGTGCCTGCGATTTGTGCAATCACCGCATTTCCAGTCAGGACTGTGCCGGATGCAATGGCAGATCCGGTAACCAGAAGAGAGCCATTTGCAATTGTGCCAGCATTTGTAGTTACGGGAATTAAAGCTACTTCGGCACTTCCGGTAATCACGGTTCCGGAAGCCAGGATAGAACCGGTTGACAGTATGGAACCGGAAATAACCGTGCTGATATTGGTTGTGGGACCGGTTCTGGCGATTTTGCCATCACCCTTGAAGGTTGTACCCTCGCTGATGATATTTCCGGCCTCCAAAATTGTTCCCTTCCCCAGCAAACTATTTGTTGCAAGAGTAGATGCCTGGAGAATCACACTGTCTGAAGATGTAGGGCCTGCTGATTTTATGAAAGCATCACCACCAAGCAGATCCTCGGATCGCAGTACAGAACCCCCTCCAAGAACAGATCCTTTCACGAGACCGGTCGACTCCTGTATGAAAAGGTCTGATGAAAAACAATCCCCGGAAATATCCTGGCCTGCTTTCCATGCTGATTTCAGGATAGACCCTGATGAGAGTATGGAACCCGCAGTTATAACAGAATCCGAAATCGTGACAGTATCCCCCTGGATATCCAGATCCGTGGCAAGAGCGACAGCATCTCCTCCGCCAATATCATTCACCACCACATTGTTGGAACCGGTTTGAAGGATATCGATGGTGCCAAAAGTTGTCAGATCAGCCCCTTTGAAAATCGATGCTGTCCCTCCATTGGATATGACATGAATGGCTCTTCCGTCTGTTGCGGTCAGACTTAAGATGCCTCCTCCTTCTATTGCTGCATGCACGCCATGCTCTGTTGTTTTTTTGTTGATGGCCTTTACTATCGTTCCGTCTGCATCATTTTCCAGTACGATAAGCTCACCGATTTCAACACCATTGATCGAAAAATCAGGATCGGTTCTGCCCGCAGAAACAGGTTGTTCTGTTGCTGACCTTACAGTTTCTCTGGCAATTACACCCAGCACATCACTCAGTTTGTTGATGGCATCTGCCAGGGCGCGCAACCCATGTTCCGGGGTGTTATCATATGCTGCCTCAACAGGCTCGATCAGATAATATTTATCCTCATTATTGCTGTAAATTCCCAGTTTGACTTCACCGGTATCCTGATTTTTCAAAGAAAAACGGGTGCTGGAAAGATGACCCAGTTTTGAGGAATGCGCAGAAGCAATGGAAAGGTTTACGGTTTCATTGGGTGAAGCCCCGATCTGAAACTGTTTGTTGGTAAAATTGCCGATCAAGAGCTTTTGGTTATTGAATGTAGTGGTCTTTGCAATATTGTCGAGTTCCTGGAGAAGCCGGTTGATGTCGGATTGAATTGCAATCCGGGAATGGATTGTATGGCCGTCATTGGCTGCCTGAATGGACTTTTGCTTGATAATGTTGAGGATATTGACCGATTCTTCCAAAGCAGCATCCGCAACCTGGATAACATTGATGGCATCACTGGCATTTCGTATGGCCTGCCCCAGGCCAAGGGCTTGGGAATTCAATGCATCGGCAATGTACATGCCGGAAGAGTCATCTGCTGCTTTATTTATCCGCAGCCCTGAAGATATTCTTGAGATCGACTCGGATAGACTCGTATCATTTCTGATAAGATGAGTCCTGGCTTTCTGGGCTGTTGAATTTGAGACAATATTGAGGCTCATCTGCCTTATTCACTCTTGGATTGCTTGTCGCTGTGATGAAAAAAGTTACTTCCAACCGGATAAGCAAGGAATATTCCAAAGGCAGGTAAAGCTAAATATAATTTGAAATCAATATGTTATTTTTTATTTTTTGGAAGCGGCAAGAATGATGTCGGCAATTTTTGCCTGATTTGTGAAAAACAAAAAGGGGGCATCTCTTCATGTCACGCAAATGAAGGATTCCCCCTTTTCTCTCTATTTCATATCTGCAGAGCTAAAACTGATCATCCACCTGGGCAAGGAGTTCCTCTGCTTTTGCCTTGGCAATCTCATTTGCAAGATTCTGCTCCGGAAGGAGGTTGTCAGGCGCTGCAAGCACCTCTTCCAGTGTTTTCACAAAAAGTTCCCGATCCTGAATCATGAATGCATAATATTTTGCATAAAAAACAAGCCACATTAAATATTTTCGTTCAGAAAGCCTGAAAGCCTCGTCAAAATGATACTTTGCCTTTTCCGTGTTGCCGCCGAACATCACCGGCCTTGCGGCATTATACGTGCCGCTCACGGCATGAACCCCGCCATACCGATAGGTATCATCCAGAACCAGAATTCTGTCGATGATCGCCTCTGCCTTGGGCAGATCCAGCAAAGCAGCAGGGTTATCCGATGAAGCTGTACTGATCCACCCAAAAGTGGAAGTTAATAAAGCAAACAGAGCCGGGACATCCTCTTTCTTAAAAGATAATAAAGCTTTTGTATATTCTTCATCTGATTTTCCCAATGCTTCATTAAAGACATCATTTTGTTTCAGAATGCCAAGGGCATAATTCTTGGCCTTTAGATAATATTTGGCGGATCGTTTCTTGTCCGATTCCTGTAAAAACATTGCATATCCGCTGTTCAATTCTGCGGCAGACAATAAGAGTTCCGGATCTTTCGGGGCCATTTCAAGAAACATGTCGGATTGAAGGATCATGGCTGGCATGGCTGCCTTCATCTGCTCCGGATCAGGATAGCGGTTGACTACGTTCTTTCCATGCTTTCCCATGAGCTTTGCCGTATTGACCATCATATTTTCTTTAAAAGACGTACACCCGGTTATCAGAAATACAAGGGCTATTCCCAGAAACACATTCAGCTTTGCAACTCGAATACCATTCATTCCCTTCCTCCTTTTTTGATCCTGATGTTATCCAATCAAAAATACCCAAATAGATAATTCGAAAGTTGATTTGATTCTATTTAAGCCTTATAGTAAATGCAAATGAAAAAAATCTTTTGTGGATGCAACCCACTTCAATTTGGAAAGGAAAGATGCCCATGACCAATCCAGACAATCCATTTGACCTGACCAAATTATCCAGAATCATGGCTGAAGTGAATGAGAAGAGTCAGAAACTGGTTGAAAAGTTTGTTGAGAAAAAAAATCGATCCAAAGAGATCGATCAGACCGAGGCGCAGGTTGTTGGAAAAAGTTTCCAGGAACTGACCGCTAAGCTGATGTCTGATCCAACGCAACTGTTTAATTCACAAATGACCTACTGGCAGGAATACTGGGGGTTGATCCAAAAAAGCGCCTCACAACTCTTAGGACAACCCATGGAAACGGAAAAGCAGGACAGCAAACCGGACAAACGGTTCCGGGATGAGGCATGGGACTCAAACCCCATGTTCAGCTTCATCAAACAGAGCTATCTGCTGACCGCTAAATCCATCCGGAACACCATCCAGAATATCCATGATCTGGACGACAAGACCAGACAGCGGGTTGAATTTTATACCAACCAATATATCGATGCCATATCTCCCTCAAACTTCCTCATGACCAACCCGGAGCTTTTAAAATTAACCATTGAAAGCCGGGGGGAAAACCTTCTCAAGGGGTTGAACAACCTTCTGGATGACCTTGACCGAGGCCCATGTCAGCTTCAAATTAAAATGACGGATCTGGATGCCTTTGAGGTCGGCAAGAACCTGGCCATGACACCGGGGAAAATCATCTTTCAGAATGATCTAATGCAGTTGATACAATATGCGCCGACCACCGAAACCGTGTTTAAAAACCCGCTGATGATCATTCCGCCATGGATCAACAAATTTTACATTCTAGACCTTACGGAAAAAAATTCCATGGTCAAATGGATGGTGGATCAGGGATATACGGTTTTCATGATCTCCTGGGCAAACCCGGATGAAACCCTCCTGAAAAAAGATTTTCAGGACTATATGCTGGAAGGCCCGATCACGGCCCTCGATGCTATTGAACGGGTGACCGGTCAACGAAAGGTAAATGCAATCGGGTACTGCATGGGAGGAACCCTTCTGGCATGTACGGCAGCCTACCTGCATGCAAAAGGGGAAGGTGATCGGATCACAAGCAATACTTACATGGCCTCTCTGCTGGATTTTTCCAATCCCGGAGATATAGGAGTATTCATTGATGAGGAACATATCCAGGCATTAGAAAAGCAGATGGTTGAGCATGGCTATCTGGACGGTTGTGCCATGTCCAACAGTTTCAACATGCTGAGGGCAAATGACCTGGTGTGGTCTTATGTGGTCAATAACTACCTGAAAGGAACCAGCCCGGTACCATTTGATGTGCTGTTCTGGAATTCCGATTCCACCAATCTGCCGGCCAGAATGCACAGCTTTTACCTTCGCAACATGTATCTCCACAACCGTCTGCGGGAACCTTCCGGGATCTCGTTAAACAATGTCCCCATTGATCTCTCCAGGATCGCCAATCCAGTATACTTTATTTCCACCCGGGAAGACCATATCGCAATCTGGCAGTCCACCTATAAAGGAACAAAACTGCACACCGGCCCTGTACGGTTTGTTTTAGGAGCTTCCGGCCATGTTGCCGGCATTGTCAATCCTCCCTTCAAGATCAAATACGGTCACTGGACCAATGAAGATCTGCCGGAATCTGCGGAAGAGTGGCTCAATCATGCTGAATTTCACGAAACCTCCTGGTGGCTGGACTGGATCAAATGGAACAAGGCATATGCCGGCAAAAAGGTTGCTGCCCGAAAGCTTACCGGCAAAAAATTCAAGAAGCTGGAAGATGCGCCCGGATGCTATGTCACCAAGCGTCTGGATCGCCCGGAAAGCGGCGTGTGCTATCTGCCCAATGCGCTGCTCTGAAGATAAACTGATTTTATGATCTCTCCATGAATCATATTAAAACTGCGTAGTTCAGACTCGCGGATAGAAAAGCGATTTGTGGATAGACACTATGCTACTTTCAAGTGCAGATTCTCAAGTTTTTGGCATGCCCAAAGAAGATTGACAAAGTTTTTCAAGGTCGGATTTCCATTCGGGCCGATCATGCGGCGTATACTTTTTTCATCCAAGTCAAGTTCGCGTGCAATTGAAAGCACAGCCTCAGTTGCATTCAAATAATTCCTAAGCAGCGTCTTGCCTGTGTCGATATCACCTTCTAAAAAAGCATTGGTTGCCTCAATGATAAGCTCTTTTCGATATTCAGGATCTTGTTTGACCCTTAATTGAACCGTCTCTTTAAATTCTCGTGTCAGTGCCATATTCACCTACTTTCCAGCTTTATAATCAGCCCATCTGGCTTTGGCCGTTTCGATATCTTTGGATTGACGCTTTTTGGTTCCACCTGCCAATAGAATAATGATAGTATTGCCGTCATAAGCAAAATAGATCCGATATCCTGGGCCAAAATTAATTTTATACTAATGAACACCCCCTCCGACACTCTTAACACTTGAGGTGTTCCCGTTTTCCAACCGAGCAATAGCTGTTGTAATTTTTGCGGCAGCTCTTGCATCAAGGTCAAAAAACCAATCACGAAAAAGATTTTTGTCGGCCTCATTGGTATATTCTTTGATTAGGTATTTCATAATTTTCTTACATATTAAAGTAACATATACGTTACCAATAAATCAACCCTTTTTATTCTACAAAAAACGAAAATTAACAATGGAGACCTAAAAACTCCCTGTATTAAAATCAAAAAAAATCTTTGGGATTTGGAGAGAATTGAAGGAAATAGCCGTACCAAAAGTCCAAAAAATAATTGAAAGTTACACATCAGGCAACCTTAACGTTTAGGACATGTATATTTATCAATACCTAAGAGCCAATTTCAAAAGTCTGTTGTTGTCATTCCGGCGAAAGCCGGAATCCAGTATTTTCGGTTCTTTTCTGGACACCGGCTTTCGCCGGTGTGACGCTTTTTGATAGTTTTGGAATTGCCTCCTAAAAAAACTTTTTATAGAATAATTTTTGAGCGGGTAGTGGATTACAATCTATATTTATTTTCAATGACGAACAGCCGGAGGAGGCTCCTTCCATGCTCCCCCGGCCATTTTGTATCTGTCTGTGAAATCAGTCCGCAACCCCCAAAGCCTGTCTTATGGTTTTCAATATGTTTTCCTCCTGTTCCGTGATTCCCTGATCCGCAAGTGCGATACGCTCTGCTATCCTCAATGCGATTGCACGATCTTTTGGATCCGGAATCAGGGTAGACAGGGCTTTCAGAGCCCCTTCTTCATCGGCGACCAGAATGCAAGATTGCTGCCGGATCATTTTTTTAAACTCCGGTTCCTTTAAGATTTTCAACCGGTCATCAGTTGCAATCACATCATTGTATGCCTTTAAAACCCGCCTCTGAAGGCTTTCTCCAGCATGAGCCATTTTCAACATGATGCGGACAACTCCTTCTGCAAACCCGCCCTTATCCACTGCTTCCAGCCATTGCGGATCACAGACAGTATCTGCCTCCTTATTTTCCGGAACAGCCTTAAAAAAAGACTGAATCCATGGATTACCATACATTGTTTTAAACCATAACTCCTGGGCCTGATCCCGGATATCCCGGTATATGTTCAATGAATCCGTGATCAAATTTGCCGCATTTTTTTCCATCTCGACAAAAGGATTGTCAGAAGAAACCGGTTTTCGGTTTTCCTCCACAAGCGGCGTCACGAACTTCAGCGGCATCATCATCGGGTTGACATCGGAAAAAGCTGTACAGGCCATCCTCAAAGGATGAAGCTGCCGGATCAATTCTGCATTTCCCTCATGAATGAACATCCGAACAAATGGGCTGGCTATTGTCCGGTAAAGGTAGTCATTGAACTCAGACAGAGCGGCAACCGAACGAAAATCTACTTCATCCTCAAGGCCATCGTCCAGCGCAAGTATATCCTTTATTCCTCTTTCCTCAAACCGGACAGAGTGAAGCCCCTTCTCTTCCTGATCCTCGATCACCATTTCATATAATCCCGGCGACAGGTATTCAATAAGATCAATACTGGCAATGATCTCTTTATGTTCCTTTTTTGAAACCTTGCCGGAAACAAATATGCCGAGATGACCGATCGTATCATGAATCAGATATACGATAACCTGCTGCCGGCGCTTAATCTCTTCCTCAGAGCCCCAGACTTTCGCGATCCAGTTCAGCGCCTGTTGAGGTGGTGTAATATTGTCTCCGCTGGAGGCAAAAACAAGCACCGGTGCCTGTAGATTTTTAAGATCGATTTTCCGGCCATCCAGCTCAAGCTTTCCTTCTTCCAGCTTATTGCCGACAAAAAGGTTATCAATAATATAATGGATCTCTTCCCGGGTCATCATGAAAAAACCGTTCCACCAGCGTTCAAAGTCAAGATAGCGCTGCTTTTCCGAATCCACGTTGGAATACAGATAATACGGTTTGCCCCATAAGGTGTTCGCCGGATTCAGATTTTCAAACCCGGATACCAGATGTGCCCCATCAAACACCCCGTTTCCCAGATCACTCCATAATGATGCAGCCCAGACGCCTCCCACCAGTCCGCCGCGATATCTCATGGGGTTTTTTCCATCCACTCCAGCCCAATAGGACAGCGGTGATCCATTGAATATCATCGGCCCAACGATATCCGGGCGATCCGCACCGATCATGGCTGCTGCCCATCCTGCCTGGCAATTGCCGATAATGGCTGGCCGTTCTGCATGCGGATGACTGGCGATCACTGCCTCTATATAGGCAATCTGAGTGTTATGAACATCAGTGAAGGTCTGACCCGGGGACGGGTCTGCATCAAACACGATGAAATAAACCGGATAACCCTGGTTCAGGGCCATTCCGATTTCAGAGTCCCTTTTGGATCCTCCGATACCCGGACCGTGACCGGCACGGGGGTCAACAATAATAATCGGACGTTTTTTTCCCTTATCAGATGCATGCCCGGAAAGAGCATGACGTTTTTCCTGACCTGATTTTCCCTTCTTGTCTTCACCATTCCGGCGGTCACAGATACGCGCAAGGGAAAAATTGACTGGCGGGGAAAGGGTCCTTCCATCGATAATGACTTCATAATCAAAAGTTAATACAGGGGGTTTTCCATTTTGAATATGCTGATAATAGTTGTTCCCCCTTTTATTTAAGGTATCCAGAAACAAAACCGACCGCTGGCCGGCATCCAGTAAATAATCGAAAGCTGAATCCAGATAATTTACCTTGTTTGCTGAATTTGAAACCTGACTAGAGTTATTCATAGATATCCTCCTTCGACACGAAAATATCGGTTTGATATATTTTGCTATGCAACAAAGATAGTACGCTTCCAATACCCTGTCAATAAACTTTGTCATAAAATTACATATTATCTTGTATTTAGAGTCAAATATTGATGGATAGCTCATCCGATAAAAACTGGCCATTTTAAAAAAAATGGTGCATTGCAATATTTTTTCTTGACACCTGTTTTTTGATCCCTATCTTCACGGTAAGAACAAATCACAATACAAAACAATGGAGGTCCAAAATGGAAAATATAGCTTTCGCTCAACAGATCGTCGATATCAACCGGGTCGCAGTAGATAATGCATGGAACATAATTACCCTTCTTCAGACTCAGACGGAGAGATTTGTCCGGGCTTCTATTGAACAGGGCAATCAGATTGCCGAAGAGGGTCAGCGAATCGTAGAGGAGTGGACAAAAGAGTATAACAGAGGCAGGCAGGCTATCCAGGATGTTGTGGAAGAAAACAGAATCAGCCTGGAGCAGCTTTTTTCACCCCAGACACAGCCAAAGGAAGCTGCCAAACCCAAAAAGACAAAATAGGGTGAAATCAAACAACAACCTTGATGAATGACTTTACAGGAGGTATAAAAATGGAAAATCAGAAACTTTTAAAACAGGCCGTTGACTTTCAGAGAAATGCTTTTAATAATGTATATCAGGCGGTTGTACTGTTCCAGGATCAGGCGGAAAAGGCTTCCAACGCGCTATTGGCACAGGCGAACCTCATCCCTGAAGAGAGCAGGAATGCAATCGGAAAGTGGACAGAAAACTACAAAAAGGGGCTCAAAAGCTATAAAGACGCTGTGGATGCAGGTTTCAACCAGCTTGAGGAGTTTTTTGGAACAACCCATTAATTCCGATTTGCTTTCATATTGACACGATATATGATCGCACAAAGGGCAGGCACAGGGGCCTGCCCCTACAAATCATGCCATCTTGATCGCAAAATGGAAAAAAATTGATTTTCACCTTTCACCCTAAAAATCAAAGGAGAGAGAAGATGGACCAGAAACAGATTTTCAAGCAGATGCTCAATTTCAACAAATCATCTTTCAACAATGCGTTCAGCACTCTTGCCATGGCCCAAGAGCAGATGGAAACCGTGGGAAAATCATTTTTTGAACAAGCTGCATGGCTGCCAGCCGAAGGAAAAAAAGCAGTACAGGACTGGCTTGATGCATGTAAAAAAGGTCGGGAAGAGTATAAAAAGCTTATTGACGAAGCCTATAAAAAGGTGGAGGTGTTTTTATAACTCAAGGTAACTCTGCTTTTTATTTCCGGTTGGAAATGCTAAACAAAAGGGCATGAAGCCATGGCTTATATACCCGCCCTTTGCTGATCCGACCCAGCCCTATCTTTCGCTGCCTTATCTGAAAGGATATCTGCGATCCAATGGGCTGGATGCTGTGGTAACCGATCTGAATGTTGCAGCAGCCCATTATCTGCTTGACCCCAGACAGGTTGCGGACAGCGTAAAGCAACTGGCCGAAAAGTTTGAACAGTTGAATCATCGTGACCAGCTCAACGGCATGGAGCAACTGGCCTATATGGCCCTTGCAGAAGCACGGCCGGCTGCTTTGCGAAGCCTGACCGCAGCAGGTTCGGCAATTGATGGGTTTCAGGACCCCAACCGGTTTTATAAGATAGCGCACTACCGAAGATCACGGGATCAGGCCGAAGATGCACTGACCTGTCTCAGTGCAGTAAATTATCCATACAACTTTCATTTCAACCGCGCCGCCCATGCGACCGTACCCTGGGGACTGGATCTTCTGGAGAGCTATTTCCAGAAAAGACAGAGCCCTCTGGATGCATTCTATCGTACTATTCTGGACAAACACCAGCCTGAACCAGGACAAGTAGTAGGCATTTCCCTGACTTTCATCAGCCAGATTCCTGAAACTTTTTATCTGCTCCATCTGCTGCGCCAGATAACTCCCCAGGCTTTTCTTCTGCTGGGAGGCACCTGTGTCCAACAAATCCTGCGACACGCATCCCCGATTGTACAAAAAAAATTGCTCGACCTTGTAGATGCCGCCTGCATGTTCGAAGGAGAGGAAACCATGGTTCAACTGGTCCGGGCGCTTGAGTCCATGGGCTCCGGTGTAGATGCCGGATCTCGTTTCAATGCACTCAAGGAGATTCCCAACCTGCTGCTTCGGGAACCAGGCACCGGAGAACTGCACAGCAGCCCGGTTCGGATTACGGATCTGACCAGCACCTTTAAGCCCGACTACTCGGATCTGGACCTGGACAGCTATCTTGCCCCAGGCCGAACCCTGTTGTTTGCGCCCACCCGGGGATGTTACTGGAATCGCTGTTCCTTTTGCGATTATGGGTTAAATCGTTCGGGCAGCCACGACTACCGGGAAATGGATGCGGCCGAAGCAGCCCGCTGTCTTGCCGAGCTGTCAGCAGCCCACAATGTTCAAAATTTCTATCTTTCCGTGGATGTGCTCTCGCCCAAATTCGCTCTGGCTCTGGCCCGGGAGCTTTTCGCCCTGAGAACGGACATCAAATGGTCGGCTGATTTTCGCATTGAGCCTCACTATACCAAGGAGCGCTGCCGGATGCTCTACCAATCCGGCTTAAGAGCAGTGGCCTTTGGCATTGAAAGCGGGTCGGACGAACTGCTCAGAAGCATGCATAAAGGCATCACCTCCGAACAGATCTGTAGTGTAAACAATATCTTCCACGATGCCGGCATCGCTACCGCCTGGATGGCCTTTACCGATCATCCTGGTGAAACCCGGTCTCAACTGCAAGCCACCCTGAAACTGATCCAGAACCAGAAGTCCGCAATCGACCTGTTCATCCTGGGCCGGTTCGGTCTGACCGGAGGTTCGGATATCGCTGCCTGTCCGGAAAAATATGGACTGAAGCGCATCTTTTTCTGCCAGGGAGACGACTTCCGGTTGTTTCCCCTTTTTGAAACCAAAGCACAAAAATCGAATACCTCCCAATACACTGAAGACAGCATTGCCCGCTTATCGTCCGGATTTTACCTGGACCACTACCCATGGGCCGGCGCCATTTCAACCCACCACTCCTTCCTGTACATGCTCAAATATGGACAAAAGGCTTTCCGATACCTGGCCAAACAATCGTTCCGTCCATGGTCTACCCCCAAAAAAGGCCGATTCCCCAAGGGTCTGACACTTTCTCCTGCATTTCCCATCAGCCTCTTGCGCCAAAATTGCAGTCAATTCATGGAACATTTCTGGCAACGTGCCCTGAGCCCTCAAAACAATGGACAGGCGCCCCTGGATGAGGCCTTTTTTATCAAATCTCTGGAAAAAGGATTAAAACCTTTCCGTAAAAAAGCTGTCTAAAAGTACTGCTGAAGTCCGGATATGATGAATTCAAATGGGGCAAATTGACTGTTCAAAAAGGCCTCTGA
>PNOB01000061.1 GCA_013824585.1 Desulfobacterium sp.
TTCTGTCGGCACACAAGCGGCTTTTACATATAGTTTTCCTTCAAAAAGCAAGGTCTTAATTCCCTCCATTTATAAATATCGGTTTTTATTTGACCAACCCAATGGTTTGATTTATAAACATATCATTCATTCTATTCCTCTATCTGAGTTTGATCAGCTGCTACTGGACTCTTTTTGCTTCATTTCTAAACAAGATTTTGAAACGGTTTTCATAAAATCAATTGTTTTTCATTAACTTTCAAAGAGAGGAGGTCGCTTTATGGCAGGAAAAGACTATTTTACCGCGCTTTACCAGGTAGCCAAAGTTATCAACGCTTCGCTCTCACACACCGAAGTGCTGGATAAGATTGTAAGGCTTGTGGTCCAGACCATGGGTGTCAAGGCCTGCTCGTTGAGACTGTTGGACTCGAAAAATCAAAAATTGTTAATGGGTGCACAACATGGATTGTCCGACGGATACATTCGTAAAGGTCCGGTTCTGGTGGAGGAGAGCGGGCTGGACAAGAAAGTGCTGAGCGGGGTGACCATTCTGCTCAAGAATGTGCAGACGGATCCGAATTGGCAATATCACGACAAAGCCAAGTCCGAAGGGATCAAATCGGTGCTGGTCGTACCGCTTATGGTGGAAAACAATGCCATCGGGATACTGAGGGTTTATACGGCAGAAGAGCGTGAATTTGATTCCGATGAAATTAAATTTATGGAAGCGGTCGGCAATCTCAGTGCGATATCGCTTGAAAATGCAAGGCTGCATCAAGCGCTCAAACGGGATTACGAACTTTTGGTCGAATACAAATATCGCATTGATGACAATTAAAAAAGGAGGTGGTCTATGGCTCGAATCGGCATCAATGGTTTTGGACGAATCGGGAGACAGGTATTAAAAGCAATTCTGGAAAGGCACCCTGACAAACTGCAGGTCATTGCCATCAACGATCTGTTCGATGTAAAAACCAATGCCAATCTGTTCAAATATGATACCAATTATGGCCGCTTTCCCGGCGACGTTCGCGTTGAAAACGACTGTCTGATCGTCAACGGCAACTCGATCACCAGTTTTGCCTGCCGTAACCCGCGTGAAATTCCCTGGGATGACAAAGGTGTGGATATTGTGATCGAAAGCACTGGCCTGTTTAAAACCGGTCCCACTGCCGGCGCCCACTTGGAAGCCGGCGCCAGGAAAGTAATTATTTCCGCCCCTGCCAAGGAAGAGGATATTACCATTGTCATGGGCGTCAATCATGACAAGTATGAACCGGACAAGCATCATATCCTGTCCAATGCCTCATGCACCACCAATTGCCTGGCCCCGCCAGCCATGGTGGTCCACCAGAAATTCGGCATTGCCAAAGGGTTGATGACGACTGTCCATTCATATACAGCAGATCAACGTCTTATGGACCTGGCCCATAAAGATCCCCGCCGGGCTAGAGCTGCAGCCATGAATATTATTCCCACATCGACCGGAGCAGCCAAGGCCGTGGCATTGGTCATTCCGGATCTTAAAGGCAAATTCGATGGCTATTCGCTCAGGGTGCCAACCCCGACCGTGTCGGTGGTCGACTTTGT
This sequence comes from Desulfobacterium sp., assembly GCA_013824585.1. Taxonomy (GTDB): domain Bacteria; phylum Desulfobacterota; class Desulfobacteria; order Desulfobacterales; family SURF-7; genus QZKS01. The sequence goes on from PNOB01000061.1 coordinate 1,570, forward strand.
CGCCTTTTTGGAAAAAAATGCCGACACGGATTCCCTGCGCAATGCACTGATCCAGGCCTCGGAAAATCAGCTTAAAGGGATTATGGCCTGTGAACTGGAACAACTGGTGTCAATGGATTTTAAGGGCAATCCCAATTCATCTATCGTCGATATCGAATTTACTCAGGTACTGCAGGGGAATATGGCCAAAGTGGTTACCTGGTATGATAACGAATGGGGTTACTCCTGCCGGGTGGCTGATTTGGCTGCCTATATGGTTGATAAAGGATTATAATTTTTCACCAATGCAAAAGGATTTAAAGACGTACGGCTGTTCGGGAGACGAATGGCCGTGCGTCTTTACAATGTCTGATAATGGGTGATCCTGTCCCACTATTTTTCACTTGGAGTTAAGCCTCTATAATGGGAAATATGGAGGAGAAACATGAACTATCAAAAAAGTTATATCCTGTTTTCCAGTCGGTTTATAATTTCATTCTGGATGGGAAGGCCCAGATCAATGTAGGTGGCGTTGTATCCTCCAACTTTGACGATCAGGTCTTTATATTTTTCAGGATTTTGTTGAGCATCTCGCAGTGTTTCCGTTAATACGACATTCAGTTGTATCTGCATGCCGCCTTTGTCAAAATATGTTTTCAAAAGAAAATAAAATTTTTCTACATGTTCATCATGTTCAAGGTTCTGAGGATGGATCCGGACATTTACGGCAACTCCATTGCCAAAATTCTGATAATCCAGTTTTGCGACAGAGTTTAAAATTGCCGTAATGCCGTTCTTTTCTGTGCCGTTTGCAGGCGAAAGGCTGTTCGAGATCGGTTCAAATGCTTTTCTGCCGTCTATCGAAAGTCTTGAAATCGGACGGATCTCCGGATAAAAGGCAATACCGGAGGTTGATTTAAATACAGATATTGCCTCCTTGAAAAAATCTTTGGGCGTATCCTTGTGGATGCGCACGGATAAATCCGTTGTAAACACTTTCAGATTTTAATACGCCGTAAGAAAAAGATAAGACAGATCATTTGTTGAATCAGTTCCGTCCTTATTACGTCCTGAAATGGTTATGGTCTGCGTGTTCTGACCCAGAGCATTGGCGATCATGGTGAGCTCCGTTGGTATCAGTGTAACGTTCCAGGTCAGCTTCAGGTTTACTTCCTCGATCAGTTCCAATGCGAATTCATTCGTTATCCTACTGGACTTTATATCTCATGCATAATAAGGTTAGAGTATCTGATCCAGCCTGCCAGGCGCAAGAACACTGCGCTGATAAATAATGGTTGCAATATTCTGGCTGAACCAGATGAATTGAACTGCTTCATAAAAGCATCCGGGGGATTTGCTGTAAATTTATTCATCGTATGAATATCGTTGTCCTGAATATAAAATAGTTGAGGGCTTCTTTTGGCCAGTTTTTCATAAGTACTTTTTTGATCAAGATTGTTGGTGAACCCCTGTAAATCGAGATTAACCTTTTCTCCCAGATTCTTGCTTGTTTCATTTCCAACAAGCAGTTCATCATCCCGGATGAAGATTGTCATATTCTGCAACGTATGCGCTGCTGCTTTGGCTTTCCTGACGATCTGGGTGTCTTTTGGATTATTCTGATAGACCTCGGTAAAAAAAATCATCCGTTCGATGCAGATTTCATATTTGCTGGGCAAGAGATTGTTTTTGAGACGGACAGTTTTTTTGAATTCATTTTCTGCGGTCATTTTTTATCTCCTGATATTACATTTGTTTCCTCCTCCAGTGCCGATTTGCCAGCCTTGATCAATACGGCCATCCTGACCAGCCTCTTGACAGCGATGTTCGTCATCACACTGCCTGCCAGGTCTTCCTGGACTCCAAACCGGGTTTCGCGTATGGGAACACCAAGACCATCCCGGGTGGAAACAGATGCAGCTCCGAAACTCACGACGTTGAGCCCCAGGGCAGAGAGTGAGGTCCGCATCAACTCAAGTGCAGTATCCTGACCGGCATTGCGAAAAAATCCGACGGTCATTGCAGCAGCCACCTTATCCTGCAACCGAAAATCATGGACAAAGGTTCGACAACGGTCAATAAACGTTTTGACCTGACCTGGAATCGAGGCGATATAAACCGGCGCCATGAGTATAATCGCATCGGCTTCAACCATTTTCTGATGGAGTACATCCAATCCATCGTTGATCGAACAGTTGTATCCCTCAACCGGAACCGGGAATATGTCATAACCAACCTGTGCCTGAATTTTATGAATTCTTCGCATGCATTTGTCACATCCGATACAAAACGTAAGTTTGTAGTCACGCAGGTGGACAAGCTCTGTTGTTGCATGACCGGTGGCTTCTGCTTGTTTTAATGCCATTTCAAGCTGATATTGGCAGTTTCCATTTTTTATCGGGGTTCCCACGATTCCCAGGATTTTGACGTTTATTTTTTTTGTTGCCATTTTTCACTCCAACTTCCATGTCATACGCCATTTTAAAAGATGCAGCACCAATTGGATTTTGTCAGCAATGTTCATGGTTTCCCCTTTGTAGCCGTTTTCGTATTCCGGGACATCCTTACCACTTCGTAGGTTTCACCATAAATTTCCAGGCTTTCGACCGATTTTTCGGTATAATTGGAAGCGATGATTTCTTTGAACCGGACATTTCCGGGCGCATCCGAATAACCGTTTCGGTAGTTGTCTTCTTTGATAAGATAAAACGCCGGAGCGCTGGTATTGAAGTATCCGGTATATGTGGCTGGATAAAATTCTCTGTCCTTGAAAGCAAACCATTCGTTGGGGCTTCCTACTACCGGAAGATTGTCCGCCGGGACAATGCTTGCGATCCGTGTGGAGTAGGTATTAAAATTGTAGTCATGGTTCCGGTAGTATATGGATAGATAATAGGCAAGGAAAAGGACAAACAAAAATGAAACGCCCCACATCATCTTATCGATTTTCTCCAGCGCGGCCAGAGAAAGAAGGAGAAATGACGGATAAAAGTAGATGGTATAATGGAAATTCGGCCTTGGGTTAAGAAAATTCGCTGCCAGTATCCCGGTTAAAAAGATCAGGATAAACTTTTGCTTGTTGAAAAAACCTTTCCTGATAAAAATGAGTAAACAGGCGGAGAAAAATACCAATTCCACTATATGACGATAGTATTTTGCGGTTACAAAAAAATATTGGTAAAGGACGGTAATGAGAAAGCCCCGCATTCCTTCCTGTACAAAGATATTGATACCGGAGAGGCCGGAATAATGCAAAGTAAAATAGTAAACAGATCCGATGATGATGCCGACCAGAAAAAACAGGAGCTTTTTTATCGCAGTGGTTTTGACCTTAAAAAATACAGACCACTCCGAAATGATCCAGGATAGAATGTAGATAAAAACAATAATACCCATCGGATGGTTTTCAAAGGCGATCAGGGCGAGAACACCGGAAGAAAGATGCCATCCGCTGATAAAGGATAGAAACGACAGGGAAACCAGAAAAAATGTCAGAGCTTCCGGCCTGGCGATGGTAGCCTCACGAAAAAATGGCTCGCTCCAGACCATTAAAAGTGCTGTAAAAAGTGACAATTTCATGGAAAAACGCATTTTTCTGAATATGAAAAACCATACTGCGCCGGAAAGCAGGATAAATATGGAAGACAACAGATGAGCGTTGCCTTTTGTCCAGCCGACGATGTTCAGGAACTGGGAATAGATAAAAGCCTGTGTCATTTCAAAAAGCTTGAGATTAGACAAAACGCCGCCGAATGTGGTTTCGGGAGGCATATTTTTTACAAAAACATTATAAAAAAATGAAAGCATCCAGGCATCGTCTACATCTTCCTTATTAAAAATTGTGCTTAATCCAGCATAGAAAATGATAATAATGACAGCCAGAAAAAAAGCGGAGAGGTAGATAGAAATGTCATTTTTTCGGGATTTGTTTTCGACGATCATAAAAAAACCTGCCTGAAATTAAATGCATGATGATAAGGAGTCAGGATTTGAATGTCAATGGGAAAAAAACTCTTTCAATATATTGAAATGTATTATAACCGAAGGAGAAAACATTCTGCAAATGGCTGGAAAACACTTGCTCACTGTGAGCGGAAATGGGATAACCTGAATAAAGTGGCTTAACTGTGTGTTCAGGTTTCAGGGAAGGTTCAATCTTTCAAACAATAATATCGAGGTGAATCATGTCTGATCAATTCAAGGTGATTGTTGCAGGAGCCGGACCCGGAGGATGCATATTTGCCAGAGACCTTGCAAAGGCCGGTATTGATGTTACGGTTTATGAAAAGGGAGATTATGAAAATATCGGTCACAACTGGTCGGACGCCATGGAAAGGTCTGCGCTGGCTGCGACAGGATTTGAAGCACCTTTTGAAGGTTCCGTAAATACAGGCCCGCTGGTCAAGTCAAAAGACGCCGCAGGAAATCCAACCGGGATTTATGAACAGCATGCCTATCCTCTCATGGAAATCTGGGCGCCGGATTATTCCAGCAGAAAGATGGTCCATTTTCGATATGTGACAACAGACAGAAGGGCTCTCGGGAAACTTCTTGTTGACCAGGCAAGGCAGGCTGGCGCCAGGGTGCTGTTTCAGCATGAGGTTGTCGATGTCATGCTTGCCGGCGGAAAATCGCTCGGGGATATTGAGGTGAAAGGCGTTGTCGTCAAAGATATTGAATCAGGAGAAACAAAAAATTTTCAAGCCGATATTATTGCAGACGACACCGGTTTTCATGCAGTCTTACGGACAAAACTCCCTTCCTCAAGCGGCATTGCAGGAAAGTTTTCAAACGATGAATTCGCCATGGTTCACCGGACGGTCCGTAAAAGAAACAAGAACGCCATTGACCCTGTAGCAGACCATTACCGGTACGGCTACAACACGGGTTACCAGTGGATTCAATATCTGAATGAGGATGAGATCGACACAGGAGCTGGCGTAAGATATGACCCGAAGAATCCTGACCCGAAAGAGATCGTAAAGGAATTCATATCCAGGCATCCCTCGATTTCCGATGAGGTCATCCGGGGTGGCGGCGGACTCTGCCTGGTTGGCCGTTCACCGGCAAGCCTTGTGGCAAAGGGTTTTGTCGTTATCGGCGATGCTGCTTCACAGACCATCCCCATGACCGGCTGCGGTGCAGGCGGGGCTATGATGGGAGGTAAGTTCGCTGCCGAGGCAGTAATTTCAGCCGCATCAAAAGGGAAAAATGATTGTGATGCCTTGTGGGAATACAACTGGAAATGGTTTGCCGTCTCCAAAAGGGGAGCCAACTATGCCGGCCTGACAGCGTTGCGGAACATCCTGCAGGACCTCACGCATGACGAGATCTCGTTCCTGTTCAGAAAAGACATATTAAGCAATGAGATGCTGACCGACTCTATCAACGGCATATTCACGCTGCCCGACCTGCCGACCATGGTGAAAACAGTAGTCAATGGCTTCACCAGACCGGGGCTGCTGCTCAAACTGAACGCCGCAACAACCGCCGGTACCAAGATATTCAAGCATTACCTTGCCTATCCGCCAAAATGGAATTCTGTCCAATTTGAGGACTGGAGGGTTAAGGCAGACCGGCTTTTCGCAGCGACTGTAAAGTGATTTTTTAAGGGGTATTTTGATAATTTTCCATTCACCTTTTCAAACAGCATGTTACATATCGCATAAATAATATAGTTGACGTACAAACGGCTTTTACATATATGTTGATCCATAAAACAATAAAATCAAATTCTGTTTTCAGACCTTTTACAAGGCCAGCAAATATCACCAAAATATAAAGGTGAAACAGATATACGGGAAGAACGGTGCTCCAGGAAGATGGGCACTTGTCCTTGTCTCAGCGAATGTAAAGAATTGGAAAAGATAGTAAGGGGGGGGGCATCATGAGAAAAAGGTGGGGTGTTTGGAAGTTTATGACAGCGGTTGTGGCTATGACGGCAATGTTGGCCGCCTTGCCGGCTGCGGCAAGGGCGTCGGACAGGAACTGGGTGGGCGGCAGTTACGAGTACGGATATGAGATGTGGTACCTGGATAATAACTGGCTGGATGAGAACAACAACACAGGCATCCCTCTTGCAGGAGATAATGTTCTCCGGTTCACAGACAGCCTTCAATGCCTCGACGCCATCCCTTGGTTACATGCAGATCGACAACAGCTCTGCACTGACGTTTGTCGGGTTCGGCAACCTCACTGCGGCATGGACCGATGTGGGTTTCAATGCCGAGGGTACCATCAATATGGGCTGGGGGTCACACACTGTCAACGGCGATCTGAGGCTCGGCGTTAACTCCGGCAGTCAGGGCAACTACAACATGGGGAGCGGTATTCTATCATCAATCAATGAATTCGTAGGCAATCAAGGAACCGGCGTTTTTACACAGACCGGCGGTACGAATTATGTGGGATTTGATATTAATGGTAACTCCTTGAATAGTTTTTCGGAGCTTATTGTCGGGCGTTTTACTGGCAGCAACGGCACCTATGAGCTGTCCGGCGGAAAACTCGTCACTACCCGTGAAATTGTGGGCGATGCCAAAGGTCTTGGCACCTTCAACCAGTCCGGCAGCAGCATACATACAATTGACCAGGACTTGATCATTGGCCAGGATGCCTGGATAAACGGAACTGATCCCTCGGGCAGTTTCTGTTTGCAGGACAATGCAAAACTTACCGTAACAGGCAATGTATACCTTGGGGACGAAGGCGGATATGGAAAATTTGCGCAATCCGACGAAAGTGAGAGTATCATCACTAACAGCCTCATCATCGGCGGCAACTCCGAGGACGGAGAGGGCGTGAGCACCGGGGAATACATTCAGAACGGCGGCATCAACACCATCGGCGGCACCGATGTCTTTGGCGCCTTGATTCTTGGCAACCAGGCAGAAACGTTTGGTGCTTACGAACTCAATGGCGGGACACTCATTGTTGGGTGTGAAGAATATGTTGGTAACTTTGGCACTGGCGTTATTTTTCAGAACGGCGGTACTCATACCCTTAACGGAGCCATGTATGTCGGACTGGAAGCAGGCGGATACGGCGAGTACCACATGAAAGGCAGCGGAAGCCAGTTGACGGCAACCGACCATATCACCATGGGAAGCGGTACGGACAGCACAGGCAAGTTTTATCTTAACGATGGCAATGTAAATGCAGGATATGTCCATGTAGGCCGTAACGGAGCTGGCGAATTCGAGCAAACAGGCGGAACCCTTACCACAGACGGCGACCTTGTTCTTGCCAATGACACAGGCAGCAGCGGGACTTACACCCTGAGCGGCGACCCAATGTCTTCCATATTGACGGTCGGAGGAAGCACATTTATCGGCATGAACGGCGAAGGCCATTTCAATCAGACAGGCGGGACCAATACAACGGACTCTCTTTACATCGGTGGTGATGACAATGGTACATACAACCTGAGCAACGGAACACTCATGGCTGCCAATATCGTCACGGACGGCACTTTCAATTACAACGACAGTGCAACCCTTGACTTTACAATTCTCAGTGGTTCCGGCACCTTTGCCGGCAATCTCACGAACAATGCCACCGTTGCCCCTGGCAATTCCCCCGGAACACTGACCATTGATGGCGAATACGTTCAGACGGATATCGGCAGTCTGCTCATCGAGATTGGCGGTTACACACAGGGCTCGGAATATGATTTTCTGAACATCACCGGGGCAGCCACGTTAACAGGGTTTCTGAAGGTTGATCTTTACGAAACTTTCATCCCGGAAAACAACAGTTACTTTGACATCCTGTATGCCTCCGGCGGATTATCCGGTGTATTTGAAGAGTATGAAATGTACAAAGGCTGGACAGTGGATTATCTGGACCTGGTCGCTGGAAATGGTATTGACACGGTCAGGGTAACCGCCAACGCCGTTCCTGTCCCCGCAACGATGTGGCTGCTGCTTTCGGGTATGATCGGGCTGATCGGGATACGAAGGAGGAGTGTTGAATGAAAAAAAGGTCGGCCAATGGAGCGATTCTTATTTTTTCCATGGCGGCCATCCATTCGTCATCATTGAGCCGGTCGGGGCAAACTCGCAAGTGGCCAATCTGATCAAAGAGGCGGAGATGAAAACACCGGAAACAAACCCGGTAACGAAATAGATCCGTCATACCAACTGTAGCGGGCAGGGGATGCTTCTCTGCTCGCTTTTTACCTACAATCTATCCTTTTCCCTGTAAATCCATTGCCGATGAACATCAAGACAACCCTGATCAGCCCAAACCGGTTTAGTAACACTCGTCCTATTAAACTGGAAAATATTATAACCAGATGGGACAAATCCTGAAAATTTCTCAAACAGTACCATCCAGAAACCCTCTATCCCAGAATAACCATCCTTATTTATTATTGATAGATATTTTTTTCAAATTCATTCGAATCGGCATGAATCTTGAAGAACTTTCGTTTCGATTTTTATCTGTTCTGTTTGTCTCCTTTGCTGCCTGAAATTACGAGACCACACCATTAATTAGTCAAATGTATGCTTCCGGCTTCGTCGGGAATTACTATTTTTTACACTTCCGGGAGTCATTTAACAAGTGCATGTTATAGAGCACATCATTTATCTTAAAAAGTAAGGAGTATGGTTATGAAAAAAAGGATGACATTTTTTCTCGTTATCATTTTAGTTGCATTCTTGCAGAACGCTTTTGCCGGTCGGATTGTTGTCAATAATGACGAATGGGCCCTCAGCAACACCGGTTTCCTGAACTCGCCCGATGCAGGAACATTTTCAACCAATGTCGCTTCCTGGTTTACCGGTGGCGGCACAGGTGATTTTTTAGTGTATTCGAAGAATTTCGGCCTCACGGAAACATTATTGAGCAGCGTCATGACGAACGCGGGTAATTCGTGGGAGGTCAATTATCAGGCAGAATTCACAGTGGACAATCTTATGAAGTATGATGGAATTTTTCTGGCTGGCAATCCTGCCGATACCTCTGTTCTGACTCAATATGTCTTAAAAGGCGGGAATGTCTATCTTGCGGGCGGTACCGGTATTGGTTGGTCGGTTTTAGAAGCAGCAAGGTGGAATCCTTTTCTCATGAATTTTGGTCTGAGATTTGAGTCATATTATAACCCAATATCAAGTACCATCATTAGTATAGACAGCGACCATCCGATTTTTAAAGGTGTAACGGATCTGTATGTATATAACGGCAACAATGTATCCCTGACAGGGACAAATGAGTTTGCAAAGATTCTGGTTGATTTTTACGGAAATGGGCTGTACGCGGTTTATGATCCAAGAGCCTTTGACACAAAGAGAATACCTCCTGTACCAATACCTGCTTCGGTCTGGCTTTTTACTTCCGGGTTACTGGGTCTTGTAGGGATTGGGAGAAAGAAAACAATTCATTGATTTTTTTTCTCATCAAGGTATCAATCATTTTGAACAAGCTCACTGTATTTCATTTCAATAGAGTTGTAAAAATCTCAAAAAAAATCGGGTAAATAACTTCAGCCGGCACATTGGACGATTGCTGAGATGATCCAATGTGTCATCGTGTTGTGATACCTGTCTGTACTAATCCAAACAATCCATGAAAAAAAGGAGGCCAAAAAATGGCAGACGAAACCAAAACAATGAACCAGGCAGTAAAGGCCATGGCCGACAAAGAAGGGAAATTCCTCACGTTTACTCTGGGTGGTGAGGAATATGGTATCGGTATACTGAAGATCAAAGAGATTATCGGTATGATGCATGTTACCACCATGCCACAGACACCAGACTTTGTGAAAGGGGTGATCAATTTACGGGGCAAGGTGATTCCGGTGATGGATCTTCGGTTGCGGTTTGGCATGGCTGCCATGGATTACACGGAACGTACCTGTATTATTGTGGTTGAGATCGAAGGAAACAGCGGAACCATTCAAGTCGGGATTGTGGTGGATTCCGTATCGGAAGTATTGAATATCAAGGGAGATGATATTGAAGAGACACCTGCTTTTGGTACAAAGCTGAATACGGATTATATCCTCGGCATGGCCAAGATGGAAGTTGGGGTCAAGATTCTTCTGGATATTGACAAGGTACTCACCAGCGAAGACCTGGTGATCATCAGTCAGGCAGCGTAATAGAGAGGTGGATGTTGGATGGTTTGTACGGAATCAAGATATTGACGACCCAAAAAAGCGATTCAATACAATATAACCAGAAAAGGAGAGTGATAAATGAGTTGGAATAACATGACCTTTGGGAAAAAAATCACCATTGGATTTGGTGTCGTGCTTACCTTTTTAGTCGTGATTGTTGCGCTGAGTTATACGGGTGTCGGAGGAATTGTTACAAATGCCACTCAGGTGATTGAGGGTAACAAGTTGGATACCGACCTAGCCCAAAAAGAAGTTGACCATCTGACCTGGGCCGGAAAGGTCAGTGCTCTTTTAACCAATGATCAGGTCACCTCTCTTGACGTTGAGACCGATTATCACAAATGTGCCTTTGGTGAATGGCTTTACGGTGAAGGCCGTAAAAAGGCTGAGGCGCTTGTTCCCTCTCTCTCGCCCCTGTTAAAGGAGATCGAGGAACCGCATAGGAAGCTACATGAATCAGCCGTTGAAATCGGCAAGAATTTTCAGAGGACAGATCTTGTGCTTGGAAATTTTTTGCGAGAAAAAAAAACCGAACATCTGGCATGGACACATAAGGTGAAAGATGTGTTTGTGGATCTTACTCTTCGTGAAATAGATGTTGAGGTAGATTCTCAAAAATGTAGCCTCGGAAAATGGATAAATACTATTGAAATCACTACAATGAGACAACAAGATCCCAGATTCGCGGTACTACTGAGTGACCTGGAAGAACCCCATACCAGACTTCATAAGAGTGCTATCACCATTCAGGATCAAATCAAGGAAGGAAAACATGAAGAAGCCCGCATTTTTTATATGAACACTGCCAAACCGTTGACATATGAGTGTCTGGAGAAGATTGATAATATCTTGAAGTGGCATGACGGGAAGGTCAGAGGGCTGCAGATGGCAAGGGCCGTGTATTCAAAACAGACAATTCCGGCCCTTCAATCGATTCAGAGGCTGTTGAAAGAGATCAGGGCCGAAGCCAGGAAGCACATTATGACCGATCAGATAATGCTGGACAAGGCATTTGGGACTCAGCGAAACGTAACAGTGGTCGGAGTTGCGGCTATTATCATCGGTGTGTTGCTTGCTTTCTTAATTGCCAGAGGAATCATTACGGTCCTTCAAAGAATCTCCGGCCAGATCAATCAGGGCGCGGAGCAGGTTTCCGCAGCATCCGGGCAGGTTTCCTCCTCCAGCCAGTCCCTGGCGGAAGGTGCGTCCGAGCAGGCAGCAGCCATTGAGGAGATTTCCTCCTCTCTCGAAGAGATGTCGTCCATGACCAAGCAGAATGCGGAAAATGCAGGCCAGGCCGATACCCTGATGAAAGAAGCCAACCAGATCGTGGTACAGGCCAATGAATCCATGAATCAGTTGACTGTATCCATGCAGGAGATCACCAGGGCAAGTGAAGAAACATCCAAAATTATCAAGACCATAGATGAAATCGCTTTCCAGACCAATCTTCTTGCATTAAACGCTGCGGTTGAGGCTGCCCGGGCAGGAGAGGCTGGTGCAGGATTTGCCGTTGTGGCGGATGAGGTCAGAAATCTTGCCATGAGAGCGGCGGATGCAGCCAAAAACACGGCCAATCTGATTGAGGGTACAGTGAAAAAGGTCAGCGGCGGTTCGGAACTGGTAACCCGGACCAACGATGCCTTTGCCCAGGTGGCGGAAAGTGCTAAAAAGGTGGGAGAGCTGGTGGGAGAAATCTCTGCTGCATCAAAAGAGCAGGCTCAGGGGATTGAGCAGGTGAACAAGGCCGTGACAGAGATGGACAAGGTGGTTCAGCAGAATGCGGCCAATGCCGAAGAATCAGCGTCTGCCTCGGAGGAGATGAATGCCCAGGCGATGCAGATGAAGGCAACGGTGAATGAACTGATTACCATGGTTGGCGGAGCAGGAAATCAAAATGCATTCTCAGCATCAGACTATTCGGCAAAAACCGTATTCCATAACCCCGCTCACGGGAAACCTCTGATTTCTTCAGGCAAAAAGGGCAGAAGCAAACCATTATTGTCGCATAAAAATAAGGAAACAGATCCGGAAAAGTTCATGCCCATGGAAGATAATTTTTCGGATTTTTAAAACAAACAATATTCCGAAACCCGGGCAGAATATAAAGCTGCCCGGGAATTTTCAAAGGATCTCAATTCAGGAGCAGCCATGGCTGAGAAAGATAACAGCGCCGGAAAGATGATCGAAAGCCTTTCTCTTCAGGTCTGTATGCTTGAAGCAGGGGACATCCCTGGAATGGGCAAGGTGTATGAAACGATTTCAGGGCTTGAAAAAAGTATGCTGGATTGTCCTTGCGCAGCTTTTACGGATATTATTCAGGGAGTGAAACAATACCTGGACCGGCTTGTATTAAATGATGTAACAGACAGTAAACCGCTGGAGGATTGTGTTGTAGGGCTTCAGGCCATATGGAGGGATATTAGCAGCGGAAGGGAGGTCACGTTTGATGTCACGGATGTACTGGAAGGTCTTGGATATATTCCGGAAGATCAGAAAAAAACGTCCGGTAATGGAACCAATGCAAACGGAATTCAGGGGGCCCATGAAGAAAAACCTGAGGCAACACGAAACGCAGGGTTGACAGATGAGGATCTTGAAATCACTCGCGATTTTATAGTTGAATCCAGAGGGAATCTCGAAGTTGTTGAACTCAAGCTGATTGAGCTGGAACAGAATCCGGATGACATGGAGATTATCAATGCCATATTCCGGTCTTTCCATACGATCAAGGGCGTATCCGGGTTTCTCAAACTGGATAAAATGAATCGGCTTTGCCATCATACAGAAGGTCTGATGGATAGTGCCCGGTCCGGAAAACTGACCATCAATGATGAAATTACCGATCTCATCCTTGAATCAATCGATACGCTCAAGCTGATGCTGGAGGATGTGGAAAAATGCCTTGAAACCAAAAAAAACACATCTTTCGATCATATTGATGTTGAAAAGCTGATTCAAAAAATTCAGGCTGTCCATACATCTGATGGAAATAAGACACCGCTTGGAAAGATCCTGGTAGATTCCGGTGTAATAACCGAAAAAGGATTAAGAGAAAGTCTGAAGATACAGAAGAAACATCCGGAAAAAAAGCTGGGTGAAATCCTGGTCAGGGAGCAGAAGGTTGACCCGGATGCCATCAAATCCGCTCTGAAAGAACAGACTTCCGGAAAACGAGCAACCAGACTTCAGGTCAAGGTGGATACGGAAAAGCTGGATAACCTGGTGGATCTGACCGGTGAACTGGTCATTGCCCAGTCCATGTTCAGGCAGCTTGGTCAAACATTGGCTGCAGACAATCAGATATTTTTTCATCAGCTCAACCAGGTGACGCAGGCGGTTTCGGCGATTCAGAAAATTGCCATGTCCATGCGGATGGTTCCCATCAAGAACACCTTTCAAAAGATGGTCAGACTGGTAAGGGATCTTGCAAAAAAATCCGGAAAAGAAGCGGATCTGTCCATGTCCGGTGAAGATACGGAAATCGACAGAAATGTGGTGGATGAACTGTATGAACCCATGGTTCACATGATCCGGAATTCCGTGGATCATGGCCTTGAATCACCTCTGGAAAGGGAGTCTGCCGGGAAAAACAGGAAAGGCTTGATCTATCTGCGTGCTTTTCAGCGGGGAGGAAATATTGTCATTGAAATCGAGGATGACGGAAAGGGGCTGGATAAAAACAGGATTCTTGAAAAAGCGATTGAACGAAACCTGATCACCAGAGGTGAGAACCTTTCTGAAAAGGAGATTTATGAATTTATCATGCATCCTGGATTTTCCACTGCAAAGGAGATCACCGATATA
>PNOB01000062.1 GCA_013824585.1 Desulfobacterium sp.
TCAAGAACATAGCCGACACCCCGTATAGTCCGGATCATTTTTTTATCATAATCTTTATCAATTTTATTTCTCAGCCGGCATACAAGGACATCAACAACATTTGTCTGCGGGTCAAAGTTGAAATCCCAGATTTTTTCCAGGATCAGGGTCTTGGATAAGGCATGGCCTGGATTGCGCATAAAGTATTCAAGCAGGGAAAATTCTCTTGGCTGAAGTTCAATCTTTTCCTGATCTCTGTATACTTCTCTTTTGAAAAGATCCATCACAAGGCTTCCGACCTTGAGGGATGATGGATCAACACTCCCGCTTGCCCTGCGGATAAGCGCTTGAACCCTGACCAGCAGTTCTGAGAATGCAAAAGGTTTGACAAGATAGTCATCACCACCTCTTTGGATTCCTTTAACCCGGTCCGTTACAGAATGCTTTGCGCTTAGAATCAAAACCGGTGTGTTGTTGCCTTTTTTTCGCAGGAGTTCTATGAGTGTGAGACCATCCATTTTGGGAAGCATGATATCGATGACTGCGGCATCATATTGTTCTGTCAGACCCAAATGAAGCCCGTCTTCGCCATTGTCAGCATGATCAACTGAAAAACCAGCCTCAGACAATCCCTTTTTTATGAAAGAAGCAATTTTTTTATCATCTTCAACAATCAAAAGGCGCATATTTTTATTCCTGTTCCATAGAGCCAATTTCAAAAGTCTGTTGTTGTAGTTCCGGTGAAAGCCGGACACGCAGTACTGTTTTCCAAGCCGCCAGGCGCAACCGTAGCGCTATCCAGTATTTTCAGTTCTTTTCTGGACATCGGCTTTCGCCGGTGTGACGCTTTTTAATCGTTTTGAAATTGGCTCCATAATTTTGTTAAGCCAGACTCTGAGTATCTTTATCAAACCCATTCTTTGTTTACTTTGCTGCTTTATCAATGTCGATTATTGTTTCATTCAGATAGGCCTTGGTTTTGTACGATGTGATTCCCATCAGTTTTTTGGTGATTTTTCCCATCCGATCTGCCTGGTGCTGGATGTTTATAATTTTTTTATAGGCAGGGTCATCCTTTTTGATACTCATCAACAGAAGCTCTGCATTTCCGGAAATCGCTTGCAGCGGTTGGTTGAGTTCGTGACAAACTGCTCCGGACATTTCAATAATACCTTGCAGCTTTTCTTTATGCCTCAGCGCTTCTTCTGCTTTAAGGCGATGGTGTACCTGATGATCCAGGAAAAACATTCCGGCTCCAATTCCCATAACTCCAGCGAACCAGATGATTCCATTGATGATGAACAGTGTCATGATACCGGACTTCTCGATTTCCGAATATGGTGACAAAGGAACAGAAACGCTGATTCCACCCCGGATATCACCTACCCGGTATCCCTGTTTTGCATGGCATTTCAGGCAGCTTTCATCGGTCAGTAACGGGCGCATAAGGCGCATATAGTTCTCGCCGTTCATTTTTTCCACCGAGCTTATTTCTTTTATCCCTTTATTAAAGGATGCTAAAGCATTGGACTCCCATTGATCAGGAGCATTTCCAGGGCGGATTGGTTTCAGACTGGTAATGTGTCCCCGAACCCCAGACATTTGCAAGGCAAGTTCATGTATCTGACGGGTCATAAAAGCAGGAGTGATTTTTGTGAGTTTGATACCGGAAGGAGTTGAGATTTCCCGTTCCGGAATATCCAGATAAGGATTTGGCTGTGTTTTCTCTGTTATCGGAGCATACAATCCTCCATGATCTGCATTCCACTGGCGAAGCAAAACATCCTTTTCAAAAGCCGTTCGGGCCTGAATTTTTGCTGCTTCATATGTTGCTGCTTTTTCGTTATTATAATTCCATAAGAGTAATGCCAGCATAATAAAAGACCATACAAATATAATTCCTGCGGAATATTTCCATACAGGTAAAGATTTGAATTGTTTCGTTTCAATGTTGTCTGTCATGTTACGATTCTATCCATTTGACCTGGTTCTTTATTCAACGGGGTTTTAAACAAAGGTAAAAAAACAGAAAAGATTATGAACAGTATATGAAAAAAATTATTGAAAAACAAATTGTTTGTGTTTCAGGTCAGCCACGTTCATTGAATCATGATCATCGTGCAATTCTTTCAAGAATGCTGGATGCTGAAATTCATTCAACAAGAATATGGATGAAGTTTCTTTGGGTTTATGAATTGTATCCATTGACAAATCAGTATGATAGTACTACAGACGGTAACAAACCTTTATAAATCGTTCACCGAGACTGTTGTATGAATTTTAGCAGCATAAAGTTAAAAATTGCAGTAAATTTGGCGGTTATTCTTTTGATCGCTATGGTTTTAATCGATTTTATCGTTATCACTACAGGGCAAAGCAATTTTGCGGATACGGAAATCGCAAAAGGTGAATTATTTGCGGCTCTGGTTGAAAAAAATCTTGTTGCATCCGACTCAGGGAAATCCGTTGTTTTACAGCTGGATTTTCAACAAAAAGTGAACGAGATGATTCAGGATTATGAAATCGCACGATTCATACTCCTTGACAAACAGCTCAACCCAATCCACGTGAGCAAAAACCGTTTTGAATATGACAAGAAACTTTTTCAGCTTGTTCGTCAGTCCATACAAACTCAGAAAAAAAAGAGCCATTACCAGGGAGATACCTGGGGGATTTTTTGGAAACAGCGGCAGAATATTTTTCTTGCGATACCTTTGTATCATGAAAATAGACTGGTTGCCGGGGCAGGTATTGTCATTCAACTGGAGGGTTTTTATAACAGCATGAGACAATCTCATCAGATTGTCATTCTATACATCATATTCAATACAATGATTCTGACCTTATTCGGACTGTACCGCATGGTGAAGCTGATCATCCATCCGATCCATCGGCTTGTAAAAAGAGCGGAAGAATATCGGGATGATAGCCACCTGGTGTTCAAATCGGAAAAAGAGGAAAATGAGTTTGGTCAGCTTTCCAAAGCCCTTAACAGCATGATGCATAAAATTTCAAATGATCGGGAAACCCTGAAACAATCCGTAACCTCCCTTGAAAATGCAAATATTGAAATCAAGAAAGCCCAGAAAGAGATTATCCGGGCAGAGAAGCTTGCTTCGGTTGGCAGACTGGCCGCAGGTATTGCCCATGAAATCGGGAATCCCATCGGCATTGTTCTTGGATATCTGGGATTGCTGAAAGGGAACGCCATCTCAAGTGAAGAACGAAGCGATTATATCCGCAGGGCAGAAGATGAAATCAGCAGGATCAAATCCATTATCCGGGAGCTCCTTGATTTTTCAAGGCCTTCGGAGGAGATTTCCGAAGATGTTTCTGTCCATGCCATTATCTCGGAAACAACGGATATTCTAAAAATTCAACCCATAATGAATGAAATTGACATCCGGTTGATGCTGGATGCAAGTCATGATATTGTTTATGCAGATCCCAATCAGTTGCGGCAGGTATTCGTCAACCTGATGATGAACGCTGCAGATGCAATCTCTTCTTCCGGAAAACCGGAAAAAGGTGTTCTGATGGTCAAGACGGAGTTGGGTTCAGCAGGGTACAAGGGTTCAAAATTTTGTCTTGTCATACGGATCATTGATAATGGTATTGGTATTTCCAATAAAAATCTGGAAACCATTTTTGATCCTTTTTTTACAACAAAAGAACCTGGAAAAGGTACAGGGCTCGGGCTTTCTGTCTGTTTCATGATCATCGAGCAGGCGGGAGGAGATATCAAGGCTGAAAGTGCGGAAGAACAAGGTACTACTTTTACAATCCGCCTACCTGTCCGGTTCGCATGAACGGAATCAGAAAATGAGTCAAATAGAGACCCCAAAAAATGCATCTCCTAAACGGCTGCTGGTGATCGATGATGAAGAAAATATGCGGCATATGCTCAGCATGTTGCTGAAAAAGTCTGGATATTCGGTGGATACGGCTGAAGATGGAAGTATCGGCTTGGAGAAGATCAATGAGAATCAATATGATTTTATTCTTTGTGATCTCAAAATGCCGAAGTGTGATGGCATGGAATTTTTAAGGGCCAGTCGGAAACAAACCAATGAAACAACCATTATCATGATGTCGGCATTTGGAACCATTGATTCTGCCCTTGAGGCGATGAAATTGGGTGCATATGATTTTATTTCAAAGCCTTTTAAGGCAGATGAAGTACTTCTTACCTTAAAAAAAGCAGAAGAACGCGAAAGTCTGAAACGAGAGAATCTTCAACTGAAAACGCAACTGAAGAATATTGAGGCAAACTACAATTTCGGAAATATGGTGGCGAAAAGCAAGGCAATGCAGGACATCTTTACGTTGGCTGCCAAGGTTGCTCAATACAATACAACCGTATTGATTACCGGTGAAAGCGGTACAGGAAAGGAATTAATCGCAAAAGGGATTCACTACAGCGGTGACAGGGTGAAGAAGCCTCTGATCGCTGTGAATTGTGGCGGAATTCCGGAGAACCTCCTGGAAAGTGAACTATTCGGGCATGTGAAAGGAGCCTTTACCGGAGCGGATCGCAATAAAAAGGGTTTGTTTGAGGAAGCCAATACCGGCACATTGTTTCTGGATGAGATCGGGGAGCTTCCTCTTTCGTTGCAGGTGAAGTTGCTGCGTGTATTGCAGGAAGATGAAATCCGCCCTGTGGGTGATTCCAGAACAATGAAAATAGATGTACGGATTATTGCAGCCACATCCAAAAATCTTCAGGAAGAAGTAAAAAATGGAAATTTTCGGGAAGACCTTTTTTACCGGCTCAATGTCATGCCGATAAAACTACCTACATTACGTGAACGGCGAGAGGATATTCCCATTTTATGCCAGATTTTTATCGAAGAATTCAACCGGAGATTTTCCAAAAACATCAATGGTATTGCACCTGCCGCAATGTTGATGCTGTTGCATAACCCATGGCCGGGAAATGTCCGCGAGCTGGAAAATGCTATTGAAAGAGCGGTCGTGCTTGCAGAAGATACAATCCTGGTTCAGGAAAATTTTCCTCAGGCATTTGAAACAGGTCCAATAGGTAAAAAAGAAGATGAAATTTTTACCGGGTTTTCACTAAAGGATGCCCAGAAAGTTTTTGAGAAAAGATTGATTGTAAAGGCACTGAAAGAAACAAACGGAAACCGGACACAAGCAGCAAAGCTTTTAGAGATCAGTCATCCATCACTATTGAGCAAGATCAAGGCGTATGAAGTCCTGTTATAAGGAAAATCAAAACCGGTGATACAGATAATATGGAAGGTTCAGAGGCAATTCAGGAAAACCTGAGAAATATTTATGGCCTGGAAAAGGGAGAGCTGGCTTTTGATCGAATTTGCCCAATCCTTGAATCCTTTCCGGCAAAGGAAAAGGAAAAAAGAGAATATTTTTCCGAAAAAGATATTGTATTGATCACATACGGAGATTCTCTTCAAGATTCCGATACTGCGCCTTTGGACACGTTAATCGGGTTTGCATGTAAAAAACTGAAAAATATATTTTCAACCATTCATATTCTGCCGTTTTATCCTTATTCTTCTGATGACGGGTTTTCCGTTATTGATTTTTTTGCTGTAAATCCGGAGCTGGGTACATGGGATGATATTAAAAAGCTTGGGAACCATTTTGACCTGATGTTCGATTTTGTGCTGAACCATATCTCCTCAAAAAGTGAGTGGTTTATCCAATATCTTGCCGGAGAAAAAGGGTTTGAAGATCTGGCTATAGAAGTAAATCCTTCAACAGACCTGTCCAGGGTAACGCGACCAAGATCTTTGCCTCTGTTAACGGAATACCAAAAAAAATCAGGTGAATCCGTATGGGTTTGGACGACTTTTTCAGCAGATCAGATTGATCTGAATTTTAAAAGCATCCATGTTCTTGAAAAAATGGTGAAGGTGCTTCTCCACTATGTTGAAAACGGCGTACGGATTATACGGATGGATGCAATCGCATATCTCTGGAAAGAAGCAGGGACAAGTTGTATTCATCTGAAACAGGCCCATGAGATGGTCAAGCTGTTTCGAAGCATTTTTAACCTGTTGGCCCCGGATGTCATGAACCTGACAGAGACAAATGTTCCTCATGATGAGAATATCCGTTATTTTGGAAACGGAAAAGATGAAGCCCAGATGGTTTATAATTTTACCTTGCCACCGCTTCTTCTCTATACGTTTGTAAAGGAAACCACATCCATTCTTTCCAGATGGGCGAAAAGCCTTGTGCTGGAGTCATTGGACAACACTTTTTTTAATTTTACTGCTTCCCACGATGGAATTGGGGTCCGGCCGCTGGAAGGGATTTTACCGGCAGGAGAGATTGATGATTTGATTGACATTGTAAAAAAGAATGGCGGTCAAACATCTTATAAACAGAACACGGATGGGTCTGAAAGTCCATATGAACTCAATATCACCTATGTGGATGCCATGTGGCGTAATCTTGGAAAAACCGATGAATATCATGCAAAAAGATTTCTTGCCTCCCAATCCATCATGCTGTCTCTGCCAGGAGTTCCGGCAATCTATATCCATAGCTTGCTGGGCTCCCGGAACTGGCTTGCAGGTGTAAAACAAACCAGACGGGCCAGATCTATTAATCGTGAAAAATTGAATATTCAGGATGTTTTCAAGGCTTTGGAAGATAATAACTCTTTTCGTTCCCAGGTTTTCTTCCCGTATATGACTCTGATTGCAATACGAAAAGATCAGCCGGCATTTCACCCCAATGCATCTTTTGAAGTACTGGATATCCATGAAAAAGTGTTTGCCCTGAAACGGTCTGCCAAAGAACAGACCCTGATTTCCCTCACCAATGTTTCTGGAGCGTCTCAAACCATTACCCTGATGGAAAAGGATACCCCGGAGAAGAGAGATCTGGTATCTGGCCGGATGATCTTTACACAGGAGATTTTGCTGGCTCCTTATCAGTATCTATGGATACAGGTTTGAAAATAGGTCTCAATAGTAAAAAAATAAATGAAAACAGGTCAATCAATATTTTGAAAGGTTTGTGTTCAGTATGGATCTTGCTTTTTTACGGCAAGTGATTATACTAAAAGCCTATGAAAACAATAAATGAAAAAATACCCGGTCCCAAAGAACTTGAAAAAGAGATTGGTGAGTTTTTGTCGAAAAAGTTCGGTGATAGTGTCAAAATTGTATCCCCTATTGTATTGCCCCAGGAAAATTTAGCAGAGGATAAAGGGCAGAAATTGAAAAAAAAGGGATCGATTGTTTTTAATATGATCCCGGAAGAACTGGTTGCCTACCTTGATCAGTATATTATCAAACAAGATAAGGCAAAGGCCATTCTTTCGACAAAAATATGTACACATTTTAACCGGATAAGACGATATCAAGAGTCCCCTGATGATTTAAATGATATGGTCGGCAGCATTAAGAACAATGTTCTCATGATCGGCCCTACAGGTGTGGGCAAGACCTATATGATCAAATTGATTGCAAAAAAGATTGGTGTGCCTTTTGTAAAAGGGGATGCTACGAAATTCAGTGAAACCGGCTATGTGGGCGGTGATGTAGAGGATCTTGTACGGGCTCTTGTTCGGGAAGCAGATGGGGATATTGAATTGGCCCAGCATGGAATTATCTACATCGATGAAATTGACAAGATCGCTTCAACTCAGAATTTCTTTGGCGCAGATGTTTCAAGAACCGGTGTGCAGCGGGCGCTTCTCAAGCCGATGGAAGATACCGATGTCGAAATGAAGGTTCCCCATGATCCTGTTTCCATGATTCAGGAGATTGAACGGTTTCGAAAATCCGGAAAACGGGAAGAGAATACAGTTAATACTAAAAATATCCTTTTTATCATGAGTGGAGCCTTTTCCGGGCTGGATAAGATTATCAAAAAGCGCATTGCGGCTCAGACCATTGGTTTTGGCGCCAGCATCAACAATAAGCAAGATGATGTTGAGATTTTGAAACATGTGCGATCCGAAGACCTCATCCAGTTTGGATTTGAATCTGAATTTATCGGACGTCTGCCTGTAAAAGCGATTTTTGAAAAGCTTACGGAAGAAGACCTTTATAATATCTTAAAGAACCCCAATAACCCGATTATTCTTGGTAAAAAACTTGATTTTCATGCATATGGTATCAAAGCGAAGTTTGAAGACCGATCACTTGAAAAACTTGCACTAACAGCCTTCCAGGAAAATACCGGGGCAAGAGGGCTTGTGAGTGCAATTGAAGAGGCGCTGCTTGTTTTTGAAAATAAACTGCCTTCTACGGAAGTAAAACAATTTCCGATTACATTATCCATGATTGAGAAACCCGAAGAAAACCTGTCCCTCCTGCTGAAGCCCGAAAATAGCAGCTATTGGCAAAATGAGTTTTATCGGATTTCTGAATTGGAAAAAGAATCGGTTAAAGAATACATCACCATGAATCGAAAAAATCTCGGTGATAAATACAATTTTACATTATCCGATCCCCGGATAAATATTGTTGCAGATTGCTATTGCAGCAACGTCTCAGATATCGGAAATATCCTGCGGAAGGTAAAACAATATTATGACGAAGTGAAAAAACTTGAACTTTATTTTTTTAATCGACAGGATATCAATATTGTTTTAGAGGATGATGCAATTGATTATATTATCGAACGGATTGTAAACGGGAAATTGGATTTTGAACAGTTTACGAAAAAGATATCCATTGATTTTGATCATGGGCTGAAGCTTGTAAAGGAAAAAACCGGGAGAACAAGATTTTTCATTACCAAAGAGGCTCTGGTGGAACCGGATATTTATATTGGTAAGCTTTTAAAGAATGAGTATCGTTGAAACCGTAACAAACCTGTTGTTTGTTCAGGAATATAATAAATGATCGGGATCTCGAAGCTTTACTGCGGCACTGTGGAACCCTCGGATGCCTTGAGATACGGCCGTGATTCCGGATGCCTGCCTTCGCATTTACTTCAATTTTCAAAAGACAAAAAACCGGTTGTGGTGTGGAATATCACCAGGCATTGTAATTTAAAGTGCATTCACTGTTATGCCCATGCGGATAATCATTCCGGAGATTATGAGCTGACGACGGATGAAGGGAAACAATTGATTGATGACCTGACCGGATCCGGCTTGCTACTTAACAGATGAAGAAATCTCGGAGACAGTTTAGAAGTTTTTTTATAATTAGCTGAATAAGGAAAAAACAATGCTATTCCCAGAATACCGGCCGAGGAGAATGAGGCAGAGTGAAGCGTTTCGAAGAATGATTCGTGAAACGGTTTTAACGGTCGATGATCTGATCCTGCCGTTATTTGCCATTGACGGAAAAGGGGTACAAAATCCCATTTCCTCCATGCCCGGTCACTTTCAGTTTTCCATTGACAATCTGATCAAAACAGCGAAAGAGGCGGAAAACCTTGGCATTCCTGCCATAATGCTGTTCGGTGTTCCTTCTAAAAAAGATGCTCTGGCAACCAGTGCGTACGCCAAGGATGGAATTGTTCAAAAAGCAGTTAAGGCATTGAAGGACAAGCTTTCCAATATGGTGATCATCACGGATGTATGTCTTTGCCAATATATGGATCATGGGCATTGCGGTTTTGTGCAGGGGAATAGTATCGATAATGATGCCAGTCTGGATCTTCTGGCCAGAACCGCTCTATCTCATGCAAAAGCAGGAGCGGATATGGTAGCGCCTTCGGATATGATGGATGGCAGGGTTGCAGAGATAAGGGAGATTCTGGATGAAAATAATTTTTCAAATACTCCGATTATGAGCTATTCGGCAAAGTATTGTTCTGCATATTATGGCCCGTTCCGGCAGGCAGCACATTCCGCGCCTCAATTCGGGGATCGGAGAACCTATCAGATGGATCCGGCAAATGCACTGGAAGCGATCCGGGAAGCGACCATGGATATTGAGGAAGGAGCGGATATCATTATGATCAAACCTGCCCTTTCTTATCTCGATATCATTTACCGAATCCGGGAAGAGATTGATCTGCCGGTCGCAGCCTATAATGTGAGCGGTGAATATGCCATGGTGAAGGCTGCTGATAAAATGGGCTGGATTGACGGGAAGAAGGTGATGATGGAGACACTGACTTCCATCAAACGTGCTGGTGCAGATATGATTTTAACCTATTTTGCCATGGAGGCGGCGGAGCTTTTAAAAAATCATCAGAAGTAAAGTAAAATAGCAGCAGATGAACCATCCGACAGAACATCCACACCATTCCCGTTCAGAAGAAAAAGGGTTTACGCCCAGGCTGGTCGCATGGGAAATCACCCGGAATTGCAATCTGGCCTGTATACACTGCCGGGCCTCAGCAACAAACGGACCTTATGAGGGAGAACTTTCTACGGAATCTTGCTTCAGACTTCTGGATCAGATCGCAGAGGTCGGAAACCCTATTGTTATCCTGACCGGAGGAGAGCCCCTTCTGCGGCCGGATATTTTTGATGTCGCATCCTATGGCACCCGGAAAGGGTTACGGATGGTGATGGCGCCGAACGGTACGCTGATTACCGAAGAGAGAGCGAGAGGAATGGCGGATTCCGGCATTAAACGCATCAGCATCAGCCTGGATGGAGCAACCCTGGAAGTGCATGACCGTTTTCGGGGCGTTGAGGGTGCTTTTCATGGAGCACTTCAGGGAATACAATTCGCAAAAAAGGCAGGCATCGAGTTTCAGATCAACACCACCATTACCAAAACAAACCTTGCTGAGATTCCGAAAATTATGGATCTTGCTGTTGAACTGGGGGCTGTTGCGCATCATATTTTCCTTTTGGTTCCAACCGGACGTGGCAAATATATTGTGGATACGGAGATCAGTGCAAAGGAGTATGAAGAAACATTGAACTGGTTCTATGATCAGCGTGATCAATATCCGCTTCAGCTCAAGGCCACATGTGCCCCTCACTACTATCGGATATTGCGGCAGAGATCCCGGGAAGATGGTAAGGAGGTTACGTTCAAAACGCATGGACTGGATGCGGTTACCCGAGGCTGCCTGGCTGGAACAGGCTTTTGTTTTATCTCCCATACCGGAATTGTTCAAACCTGCGGATTCCTTCATCTGGAGTGCGGGAATATCACCAGATCATCATTTGCGGATATCTGGAACAACTCTGAAATTTTCAAGTTACTTCGAAATTATGATAACCTGAAGGGTAAGTGTGGAAAGTGCGGATTCCGGAGCGTCTGCGGCGGCTGCCGGGCACGCGCTTTTGAGGCAACCGGCGATTATCTTGCACAGGAACCCCTTTGCAGTTACCAGCCTCCGGCTGCCGGTTGATAATATAGTTTACTGCAAAATAGTAAAAGTTCAGGAAACTATGAAGCATAAATTGATTATTGAATGGCTGTTATCTCAAACAGATCATATTGTGGGTGATCCATATTCTGAGTTCAACCTGTGGAAACCAGTCTATCTTAAGACCATTGCGTCCTGGACAGATCCCATAGACTGCGCGATCGCTGGCGGATTTGTCGCAGATCGTATTGCATATGCTTTTACTGCGGGCTATCAAGCCAGTTTGCGTAGTCTGCTTCCTTCCCTTCCGTTTGATACTATTGCGGCCTTATGCGTCTCGGAGGAAGGGGGCGGTCATCCAAGGCAGATCAAAACAACTCTTCGCCAGATAGATCAGAAGGAAAGTATTTCACCCTTATGGGAGATAAATGGGCGGAAGAAGTTCATTACCAATGCCAGTGAGGCCAGCCGGCTTCTGATTGCCGCATCCGCAGGCGAAATGCCGGATGGAAAAAACCAGATACAGATGATTGAGATTGAAAGAGATGCACCCGGTATCACTGTGATTCCCATGAAAGAACTGCCATTCGTGCCGGAGATCAGCCATGGAATCCTTTTACTGGAAGGCGTTCATGTAAAAGAAGAAAATCTGTTGCCGGGGGATGGATACCTGAAATACATCAAACCATTCCGGACAATCGAAGATATTCATGTTTCTACTGCCATCATCGGATACCTGTTCCGGATAGCCGGTCAATATGGCTGGCCACGGGATATTCAGGAAAAATGTTTGTTCATATTTTCAGGATTTCGATCCCTTTCCGCAGAGGACCCTGGCAATCCGGCGGTTCATATTGCTCTTGCGGGCATTCTGAACCAGCTTGTCCGATTGGTTGATGACATTGAGCCGTATTGGGCAAATGTTGAAGCTGTAACGAGATCCGCATGGATTCGGGACAGGAAGTTGCTGGATATCGCCAGGGAAGCCAGATCCATGCGACTGAAGGCTGCATGGTCATATTTTACAAAGTCGAGTTAACCCAAATTCAGCTATCGTACTGGTTTTCGAGAATTAATAGTATGTTTTTTTTCTTTGTGTTCCGGATGATTTCAAAGTGCAGTTTTGTCCCTTTTTGTTGTCTGAGCAGATTTTTGATCAATAGCAGATCGGAATGACGGCCGAATTTTATTTGATTGATTTTTTCAATAATATCTCCTTCCATAAATCCGGCTTTTTCCCCTGGCGATTCCGGTGAGATATAAACAATATGCGGATTTCCCTGATCGTTTTTTCCGACCTGTATTCCACTGTTGTCTTGCGGGAAGGAGCTATGAAAATCATCTCCCGGTTCGAGTATAATCTGCTGGTTTTCATAGTCCATGTAAAGGATGAAATGGCGAAGGATTGAATTCCCGACATTTCCAATCAATTCACCTGATGAGGTTGCACCGGTTCCCGGATCATCCGGAATGGATATCAACGGTTTTGAATAATAGCATTTCCAATTGCAAGGTGATCAAACCGGATTGTTTTTTCAATGTATTCGCCCCCGAGTCCTCTGCTGATCCGGTAAACTCCCTTTTTTTGAAAGAGATTGTTTGTTTTTGCAAACGGGTAATGAATGGAAGTATTGAACGATCCGATATCAAGAGACCATTTGCCTGAATAGATGCTGTCCACGGTCATGGGAAAGGTAAAGACTCCGTTTTTCAGCGGAGCATCCATAACAGCCCCTTTTCCTTTATAGACAAAGACTTTCGGGTCATAGAGCGATAATTGTCCTCTTGCATAATCGATTTTCACGACAAACCGGGAGAGGAAATCATACCCCAGGATTCCATAGCACAGAGGATCATGAAATTTTTCTGCAAGACCTTGAAAAGAAAAAATGGTCTGTTCTTCAAAGGCAACCCCCTGCACACGGAATGCAGGCAATTTCACAAAATGCAGGTCAAAATTAGCTCCAAATCCATACCCTTTGATTTTTCCTTGCGGCAGGATTCCCATTTCGGTTGCGAATCCCTGATCAATGACCGACATGGATGCGCCGCTGTCCAGAAGCCACAATCGGTTATCCTCTGTTGTTTTTACTTCCAGATAGATTAGATTTTCGATCAATTGAAAAGGGATGTTTTCTGAATGGTTTCCCTGAAGGAAATGATAATCAGGAGACAGATTCGAAGGGATTGAAAACAGGGCTGGTTCAATGGGCAGGTTGATGATCCGTTTTTCGATCTGGTTGATCTCTTTTTTTTGTCTGGGAAGGATTTGAGATTCTTCGTGAAAAGGAAACAGCATTTTGTTTTCATTTCGGTAGTCCGAGTAGAGGGTATGGATCTCCATGTCCGGTTGTTGATCAATGGATTGAATCAGCAGAAAAGATTTCCGGTCAATAAAATTCAACAGCACATCCGGATTCAACTGGTTACAGATTTTTATGACATGACATCGATGATTATTGACCTGTTGAACGCCTTGGTATGAAACCTTGAAAAGGGAAGAGGTCGGGTCCATATGCTCAAAATTTTCAAATCCCAGGGCAATTCTACGACGTTTGATGGTTTGTTCATCACGTAATATGGTAACTTTGCTGTTTGGATCTTTTTTCCATGAAACCTGTCCATCATCCCCCTGAATCTGTGAAATGATGTTGAAATCTTCTTCAAGCCGATATCGCAGAGGGGTTTGTTCCCAGGATTTGAACCTTCCTTGCAGCCCATCATACTCGGTTTTGCCCTCTGTATAAACGGTTGTAATGGATTTTAATCTGGGAATACCTCCGATCGTTTTATAATAGGCATGGAGAATGGTGTATGGGTCAATAGGATCAGGGATCGGATCACTGCGGACAGGAGAAACCAGGATCAGAAAAAAAAGCATAACCAGAAGAAATCTTATTCTTCGCAATCGGAGTTGTTTATGCCAGACCATGCCTTGACCCAATACTGTCAATCGTCTCCAGTGTGATTGTTTTCATCTTATGGTCATCTCATCCACCCTGCTGACCCCTTCCATTAAAAGGCACATGAAATGTCCTATCTCTCTCATCTGCATCTCTTCCGGAGAGAGTCCGGGATGAAAACTGAAACGTCCTTCAGTATCCTTCAGGATTTCGAAAAATGCTTCCTTGCCGGTCCATTGTCTATATTCAGCCTTGATAATATTTCCGTCCCTGAAAGAGATGGCCGCATCGCCGCCCGGAAGATGCAGGGTAAGAACACCTGTTTTTTGATTTATGTTGATTGCCTGACAGATTTCAGGAGGCGGTGTTTCCGAAAGGGTTCCGCTGATACCAGCCGTATCTCCGGTCAGTTTTTCAATATTTTTTTTTGCCAGTCTTTTTGAAAGCAGCCGCGCAAGATAAAGCTGCATCGTGGGGAATTGATGTAAAACCTTTCTGAAATCATGGCTTTGGAAATAGAGTACCTTTGCAGGCTCAACGACTTTTATATTCGCCCCTACCGGATCGCCGCTTAAAAGGCTCATTTCTCCAAAGACTTCTCCCTTTTTCAGCACAGCGATCCTGGCATTGTTGTCCCCAAGAACTTCTATGGTTCCGGACAGAACAATATACAGATTTTTTCCAGGGTCTCCTTTTTGAATGATAAAATCCCCTTTGGGAAATTGAGCCAATTTCAGAAATTTCACCAGTTTTGTGATCTGATGTTGATCAATGCTTTGAAACATCGAAAAATTGCTCAGAATCTTTGAGATATTATCGATCTGCCTGCCCTGCCCGGATAACTCCTCCTCTTGTGGTGGGCCGGAATGGTATAAAAGGGTAGCTGTGCCACTGCATCCGCTACAGGTTAAAGAGATGCTCTTTCCCTGTTCTGTATCTGTCTTTCCGGACAGAATCGTCCGGATATCTCCGGAAAGTATCAGGCAGACGGGCTTTCCCTGTGGGGGGAAGATTGCATGGCCTGCCAGGGAAAAGCAATCCTCAGTCTGATATAACGGGCATGCATCTGTTTCTGAGA
Organism: Desulfobacterium sp.; assembly: GCA_013824585.1. Taxonomy (GTDB): domain Bacteria; phylum Desulfobacterota; class Desulfobacteria; order Desulfobacterales; family SURF-7; genus QZKS01. Next base: position 15,193 of record PNOB01000062.1, read on the forward strand.
TGGTGATAATGGTTTTCGATGAATTCAAATCCATATGGAGTCAATCGTTGATCCCTTGAATGTAAAACAGATCCAGTTACTGCCTGGAAAACAATGAATGCATGGTTTTAATTTTTTGGCACAAAAGATCAAATTGCTCAGGATAAAGAGACTGCGCGCCATCGCTTAATGCTTCATCAGGAGCATGATGTACTTCGATAATAAGTCCGTGTGCTTCCACAGCAACGGCTGCAAGGCTGAGGGGCGCCACCTGATCCCGAATCCCGGCAGCATGGCTCGGGTC
>PNOB01000063.1 GCA_013824585.1 Desulfobacterium sp.
GTGCAAAAGCAACTTCTGTTATTTCCGTAGGGGCAAATTTCAGGGCAAACATGGTATGGTCGGCGTAAGCACCTGCGTTACCGATGGATTTAAAATACATTGACGTTATTGTCCCGTCTTTTTTGGCTCCCAATTTTCCCAGATAAATGGCAGGCTGCCGTGAATCGTGAAAACTCTCCCTGCGGGTGTGTTTGAATTTCACCGGCCGGCCCGTCTTTTTGGACAGGAGTGCCGTAAAAAGAAAAAATGGCTGATCGCCCGTGTCTCCCCGGCCGAATTGACCGCCGACATAGGAACTGATGACCCTGACCTTATGAACAGGAATATCCAGCATCTGACTGATGTGCATTCTTGATTGATCGGTTTCGTAGGAATTGGAGCGAACCGTCAGTTTGTCTTTTTTCCAGTCTACCAGACAGCACCAGTTATCCAGGGAAGCCTGTGTGGCATTATGGTGAATGGAGGTGTCTTCCACAATCACATCAGCTTCTGCAAACGATTTGTCAATGTCACCCCGGTTGACAAAAACATCCTCTCCTCCCACAGATTCTTTCGGTAGAATGTTGTTTTGAGAAATTTCGGGGTGAATAATCGGAGCACCGGGTTTCATGGCCAGAAGAGGATCCAGAACAAAGGGAAGAACTTCCCAATCCACATCAATGAGTTTTAAGGCTTCTTCCGCTATCTCTTCCGTCTCTGCTGCGACCACAGCACCAACTTCATCCGTGGCCCAGCAGGCATGATCTCCCAACACCCGCCGGTCACGAAAGTGCCTCCACATCATACGGTCATATGAAACGGTATCCACACCATCTGTCCAGCCTGCGTTCGTAGCCCGAAGAGATGCCACTTCAGGGTCTTTATAGGTTAAAATTCCGATTACACCTGGAAGTTTTTCGGCTTTGCCGATATCCATACTTTTTATTCTTGCATGAGCATACGGACTGCGCAGGACTTTCGCGTAAAGCATATCCGGATAATTCCTTTTTAATGTGATATCATCTACATATTTGACATCGCCTGATGCTTTTTCCAGACCATCTATTCGAGGGAGGTATTTGCCAATAAATTTACGATCTGTACGTTGTTTATAACCCTGTTTCATGATTTTTTACCTCCTGCTTCCAGTTTTTCTCCTGCGTGAAGAACCGCTTTCGCGATTCCGGCATAACAACCGCAGCGGCAGATATGTCCGGAAAGCGCTTCTTTGACCTCGCTGAGACTAGGTTTAGGATTTTCATTCAGCAAGGCCTTTGTACTCATGACAAATCCTGGAGTACAAAATCCACATTGCAGGGCGGTTCCATAGCCTGGTTCACATTGTTCCGAAAAGGCTTTTACGACAGGATCGTTTTCAGCAAGTCCTTCGATGGTGATTATTTCATGCCCATGGGCCTGAACAGCAAGGGTGAGACAGGATAAGACTGCCTTACCATCCATTAAAACTGTGCATGCCCCGCAGGCGCCCTCATCACAGGAAACCTTGAGGCCTGTCAATCCAAGTTTTTCGCGCAATAAAAAAGATAAAGTCATATTGGATGTAATATCCCGATCAAGCGAGAATTCACACCACTTTTCATTGACCTTTATATTGATTATATTTTCTTTCCTGGACATGACGGTTCCTCCGTTTTTTTTATAGATTATTCAGATTTTTCTCTCTCTTGAAGAAGTTGCGCAAGTATACTCACTGAAATTTCATGTACGTTTTTTGTATGCAGGGGAATTTATATAGCCATTCTTTACGTGTATCCAAACACTCAACCGTACAATCCATTTGGGTAAGCCCTTGCTGGTCGACCGTCATGAACCGCTTTTCAATTACAATGTGTGTGCTGCACAGGAAATCAAAAAGCAGGTATCGATTCCGGTGATCGCAGTAGAAGGAATCCACACGCTACCGGACATCGAACAGATCATCGGCAAAAACATGGCCGATTTGTGGCCATGGGCCGGCCCTTTATTATCGAACCGGACATCGTCAACAGATTCAAAACAGAAAGCCAGCAGGCCTCTTCGTGCATCAACTGCGGCTATTGCCTGCTTGCCATCGAGCAGGGGGAGACACGCTGCTTTTACGGTGAAGTGTAAAGAGGTTCTGCGGATTTTTTCTAGTACATCTGAAATTTTATTATTTTTTATCCACCCGCTCTTTCAATTCTTTCCCGCATTTAAAGAACGGTAGCTTTTTGGGAGCAATCGTAACTTTCTCACCGGTTTTTGGATTCCGTCCGGTATATGACTTATATTCTTTTACAAAAAAAGAACACAATCCACGGATTTCAACCCGATCACCCTTAGCAAGCGCCTCAGACATTTCATCGAAAAATATAGATATGATTTGTGCTGCTTCTGGTTTTGTTATTCCCGTTTCTTTCTTTAATGCGTCAATGAATTGTAGTTTGTTCATGATGAGTCCTTTATAAAAATTCAGATAAAAATTGATATATTCAAAAATTTTTTGATTGAGACTATTTTATTGTTTGCTTTTTGTCAAGAAATATTGGATAGTTATATAAAAATTTGTTTCTGGAGTTTAAAATGGGTATAAATAATCTAAAAAAATTCAGAGAAAAAATCATGTTGAGTAAGGCAGAGCTTGCACGAAAGGCTAAAGTTTCGTCTATTACAATTGGTCGAATTGAGGATGGAATGCCTTGTAGACTCGAAACCATGCGAAAAATAATACATGGTCTTGACAAGCAGCTATCCGACAAGAATGATTTTTCCGAACGATTAGTGAATACGGTTCAACATGTTGTATTAACATACTGATTGACACTCAGACATCCTTCACTTATAGTCTCTCTCCAGCAGAATAAAGTCTTGCAGCTTTACAATCCGCTCCATTGCATCAAGAGTTCCGATATTTTGGAAATGCGGATATACGCCACAAGATACCATTTTTTGAATGAACGATAACCATTCACACTATTCATGTAAGGAGCATTTAAATGAAAAAATTTCGGATTATTTTATTATGGCTGATGGCTGGCTTCATCAGTTCCATAGCCCTCTTTCCTGCGGCCGGAACCCTTGCCTATGATCTTCCGTCTGTCAATCTCGGGTTCACCAGTTTTCTGGATGGAGGCCCTCCGGCAGGACCTGGAATATACTTCTCACAATACCTTCAGTACTGGACATCAGACAAGCTGACGGATTCCAATGGGGATGCAGCGCTGCCCTCCTTTGCAGATGAGGACCTGGCAGCCTGGATCAGCCTGACTCAACTGATTTATCAGTCAGACAAGGCGATTGTGGCCGGAGGAAAGTGGGGTGTGAATCTTATGATTCCGGTTGTGAACATTGATATGAATTATGGAACCGACGTATCGGCATTTCCTCAGGATAATGGAACTGGGGTTGGTGATCTCCTGATCGGTCCATTCCTCCAGTGGGACCCGATCATGGGAAGCAATGGCCCGATATTCATGCACCGGGTTGAATTCCAGATGATTTTTCCCACAGGAAAATATGATGAAAACAAAGAGCTGAACCAGGGAAGCAACTTTTTTTCATTCAATCCCTACTGGGCAGGAACCCTGTTCATCACCCCGAAACTGACCGCATCCACACGCATTCACTATCTGTGGAATGCCAAAAACAGCGATCCGAACAGAGGTTTCGTTGGAGCAGACGACACACAGGCAGGTCAGGCTGTCCATGCCAATTTTGCAATGGATTATGAAGTTCTTGCCAAAAGACTGCGACTGGGTGTAAACGGTTACTATCTGAAACAGATTACCGATACCCAGATGGACGGCAGCGATATTGACGACAGAAAAGAACAGGTACTGGGCATCGGCCCCGGCCTGGTGTATCATTTTTCCCAGAACAGTCATCTTTTTTTCAACACCTATTTTGAATCCATGGCAGAGAACAGACCGGAAGGAAAACGTTGCAATCTTCGATGGGTTTATCATTTCTAATAGAAAAGAAGTGACCGGTACTGCAAATTTCTTTCAGACGCTAAATAAAATACAAAGGCTTGGTCAAACCCGTGGGCGGGATATTCTCCCGCCCTCGGGTTTTTTTTGTTTTTTTCCGGATGAAAACCGATCCCTGGAAATATCTATCGTTTCGAAACATAATATTGCACGGCAGTTCCTGAATCTTATCAGGGAACAGGTTCCGGATATCCCCTATCCGCGTAAAAATCAGATCTTTTCCGCTCTTATTTTTTCAAGAGATGCCCTGGCTTGAGGCGCAAAGGTCAGAAACGCGTTCAGGGTATCACATGCATAATCTCTGCATTCAGCGCAGGTTTCCAGTTCCCTCTCTGCACAGCATGCTCTTATTTGGCAGGTTTTGCAGTGCCCGAACAAGCGTCCTTTTTCTGTCTTGCACCCATCACAGTTGATATCCTGAACCGATAACTGCATACGGAACTGTTTGGACCACTGGGCAGCGACCTTTTCCCTCATCTGATCATCGTCAGCCTGTGTTGCCAGAAACGTCGGGCATTCACTGCAATTCAGCCCGCAATACGCGATCATCCTGTCCATTATGCAATTCCTCCTTTTCTATCGGTTTACAATTTTGGGCTCAATAACAACTCTTCCCCATCCACCGCAATCTAGGCCCACATCTTCGCAATGCGCCCTGTAAAAGTAAGGATGAGGATCAAGCCCTTCATAGATGCGCTCCTGAATGATCCACATCAACCTGGACATGGCCGGCATGATATAAGGGCATATTTTCTTTGGCCCCTTGTGGGCAAGCATGTATCCTTCTGCACTGAAAAAGAACTTCTCGCCCACATGATGCTCAATATTGCATCCATGGGATTCAACAACTTCAAAAACAACGGTTTTATTGACCAGATCACCCGCTTTTTTCAGAATTTTATGGTTGCGAGGTGAACTTTTAAACAGCTCCAGCTCTTCATCCGAGTATCCCAGTCTCTGCTGCATGAATTTCCAGACAGCCTCGTCTGTTATGGCCTGATCTTTCATAAAAACTCTCCTTTTTTTACTTTAATGGTTAGCGTTCTGATTCAAAATTTTACCGGCATTTAATGAAAATCTTTATGAATGATGTTCCGAAAGGTATCGTCTGTAATGATATCCTGATACCATGTTTTAAAATCCGGTATTTCATAGAATGGGTGGCTTCGAAACAGTTCCGTGATATGGGTGAACCATTCTCTGTCCATTGCATGGTTATCTGTATCCACAATGTCAATGATCTGTTTTGCCTTGCTTTTGTAAAATGAAATATGATCCGGTCGAACAAAACCCTGATCCATATATCCTTTGAGTTTACGGGCGCAATTGCATGGATTGGATTCGTTGATCAGACCGCAGTTCTGCGTCATAAAATTTGAAATCTTTTTCCGGGAACGGGAAAGCATTTTGCGGAAATTGATCCTGGATATTTCCAGAATCTCACCCCCCACCTGATCCGCCACATCAAAAACCTCTCCCAAAATAAATACAAAACGGTGCCTCCGATCCAGGCAAAGTAGGATGGCCATAAGGCATTTTATTTTCAACTCCTCCAGGAGCAGTCTGTTCTCCGGTGAAGCACTGATGGTCTGATCCGGTGTTTTCTGGATCGCCTCGATGTGATCATCCATGGAATGGAATATTTTCTCATACTTACTTGTTTTCATATTCAAAACATGATTGGCAACAATCCGATAGAGCCATGTCCGGAAGGCTCCCTTGTCCGGATCATAAGTTGCAAGCTTGGTAATCAGCTTGATCAGAATCTCCTGTGTGACATCCTCTGCATCAACCGGGTCCAGTACCATTTTCAACGCAATGTTGTAGATCCAAGCCTGATGACGAAAGACCAGCTTTTCCAGATCCTCTCTGCTTCCTTCCAGAACGCGATGGATAAGCTTGATATCATTCTCATGCTCAGCTTTTTTTTCACAAAACGGATTATACATTCTCACCCCCTGATGGTCAGCCTCTATATCAGATACAATATATTTGTTATGTTGTGACACAGATCTGGAAAAAAAGAAATATTCACCCATCATCAGAAAATCGATGTCCTTGCCTTTACAATTCATCTATGCTACTAAGACCCAGTCATTCGGGTCGTAACAGAAAAAAACAATATAAACTGTATCGTATCGAACAAATACCGATTCACCAACCACATCTAATCATGAGAGGAGTCCCAGTGAAACTTACTGCAATTACTACAACCATTATTTCATTTCTGTTTATTTGCTGCTTTGCTTCAGAAACCCTTGCTGAAAATAAAACCTATACCTCAAAAAAAGAGAAAATCAGTTATATTATTGGAACCAATATGGCCAAATCCCTGCTCCAGATAAAAGAAGAAATTGAGATTAATGCATTGGTCAATGGCCTGAACGACCAATTTGGTGGAAAGCCAACTGCGATAACCGAAGAAGAGGCAACCGAAATCATGCGGGAGTTTTCCGCCAAAATGAATGAACTACAGAAAGAAAAGAAAAAAGAATTATCGGAAAAGGCTATTAAAGAGGGGAAAAAATTCCTGGAAGAGAATAAAAAGAAAAAAGATGTGGTCACAACAAAAAGCGGTCTTCAATATATAGTTGAAAAAAAGGGCGATGGTAAAATTCCATCAACCAAAGACAAAGTAAAAGTCCATTATCGTGGAACGACCCTGGACGGAAACGAATTTGACAGTTCCTTTAAAAGAGGCGCCCCTGCAACATTTCCGGTTACCGGGGTAATCAAAGGCTGGACAGAAGCCCTGCAATTGATGAAGGTGGGAAGCAAATACAAACTCTTTATTCCATCAGATCTGGCTTATGGTGATCGAGGTGCCGGCCCCAGAATCGGACCCAATCAGGTATTGATCTTTGACATTGAACTGATCGGCATTGAAAAATAGAAATTTCTTTTCAAAATAAGCAGACATCCGGAAAAAATGCCCGGATGTCTGCTTCACAAACTGATCCCATCTTTTAATTCATCATCCCTGAAAATCTAAAATACCCTGCCCAATTGATTCATCTGCCTTTGGATCCATCGGCATCTTTCTTTCACATAGGGTGATGGTCGCCTTACCTTGAATCGTTTCGGATTGGGTAGCACGGCTGCTAAAAGAGCTGCATCCCTTCTTGTCAGATACTTGGCAGACCGTTTGCCCAATAAATTCTCCGCCGCTGCATTCACGCCATAGACACCGTCGCCAAACTCAGCAATATTCAGATAAACTTCCAGAATCCGCCTTTTGTCCCACAACAATTCCAGAAGTACGGTAAAATAAGCTTCAATTCCCTTTCGAATATAGCTTCGGCCTGACCATAGAAAAAGATTCTTGGCCACCTGCTGGGTGATGGTGCTTGCTCCCCGCAGGCGTCCTTTTTTCTTTTTTTTCCCCATTGCATCAGAGATCGAGTCAAAATCAAAACCCCAATGATGCATGAACTTCTGGTCTTCGGCAGCCACAACGGCCAGAAACATATTCGGAGGAATCGATTTCCATTCAACCCAGTGATAACGAATAATAGTCTTTCGTTCTTTCTGAAAAATACCTGCAACATACCTTTCCATCATAAATGCGCTTGTGGGAGGCGGGATCCAGCGCAAGCAGAAGACCAACAAGATAGAAAAAGCAACAGCCGCAATCAGTATCCATCCGGCAATCTGATAAAAACCAGGCCGTTTCCCTTTAGATTGTTTTTGTTTTTCAAAACCAACACTCATCGCGTCTGCCATAACCCTTTGCGATCAAATTCATAACTCCATCCCCTGCTTTTGATCCATTGTTCTTTACGAAAAATTTCTTTGCCACCATGCCATACAATCATGAAAGGAGCAATTATGAAAAAATGATTCTATTTTCATGAAAGTTAGGTTTTTTTAAATGCAGGGTGCAATCAAAATAGAATGTGAATATAAAATATGAAATTTTATGCGCCATGAAATTCGTTTGACAAAACAGTGCATATTAAGTAAGTGTTACTCACCCATTCCGGGTGTCACGTCAAGAGCCGCGTATTACTCTTGATCAATAAGCTCGCAAGGCATACGAAATATGTGGCCAAACAAGTACAAAAAAATATATCCTTATTTTAAGGGAATCAGAGCGTTTGGTTTGCAGTAAAAAAATCAGCGCTATCCAATTCAACAGGGGAGACTTGCAGAATGAACAACAACGAATTCGCGGTTCGTCTCACGGATGTGAAGAAAAAATACCTCCTGGGAAAAGTGGAAGTCGATGCCATTAAAGGCATAACCCTTCAAATTCCTATTAAAAAATTTAATGTAATCATCGGCCCTTCCGGAAGCGGCAAAACCACTCTGTTGAATCTGCTGGGTTGCATTGACATTCCATCTTCCGGACAGGTGGAGGTCTGCGGTCAGGACATCGCCCGGATGACCGATGAACAGGCATCGGATTTCAGAGCTGAAAATATCGGGTTTATTTTTCAGAACTTCAATCTTATCCCGGTGCTGTCTGCCTATGAAAACGTGGAATATCCTTTGCTGTTGATGAAAAAGCCGGCCAGAGAGCGTCGGGAACTGACCCTTAAAATGCTCAATGACGTAGGACTGTCCACACATAAACATCATCGCCCGAACGAGTTGAGCGGTGGACAGCGCCAGCGGGTCGCCATTGCCCGAGCTCTGGTGAAAGGGCCGAAACTGGTGTTAGCGGATGAACCCACGGCCAATCTTGATTCCAAAACAGGACAAAGCATCATTGATCTCATGTTCGAAATGCAGGCTGAAAGCCATACGACTTTTATTTTTTCCTCCCATGACCACCAGGTCATGAAACATGCAGAAAAGGTGTTTGAAATTCAGGATGGTCTGCTGATGGAAGAGAAGGAGAAATAATATGAAAACCCTGCATATTGCTTTCAGAAATATTTTCCGGAACAGCCGCCGTTCTCTCATGACCATTCTCGCCATTGCGGTCAGCTCCATTGCCGTTCATCTGTTCGGAGGGTATGTGGCCAATATCATTTACGGCATGCAGACCAATTATGTATGTGATAACGGCCATTTGCAGATATATCAGGAAGGATTTTTCGATTACGGCGCAGGCAATCCTGTTGCTTATGGTATCAGCCGTTACCAGGATCTCATAAAGCTGATCACACTTGATCCGCAATTGAAAGACCATGTGGTGATAGCGACCCCCATCCTCAAGTTCTACGGTATTGCCGGAAATTTTAAAAAAGATGCATCAAAGACATTTTTCGGTATCGGGTATGTGCCTTCGGATTTAAAAAAAATGAGGAAATGGAACGACTATGAAATGCCGATACGGAAATCCCGCCTGAATCGGATCATGCTTTCCGATGACGACATCGACGCCGGAATCATCGGTGAAGGAATGGCACGGATGCTGTTGCTGTGTGAGGAACTGAACGTAAAAAACTGCAAGGGAAAACCCCAGGAAAAGATCATAGACAAATCTGCTGCAAAGGAAGATTTCAGCTTTCTTGAAGAATCAAACGGATTAAATGACCTTCCTGCGAGCATTGACAAACGCCCCAGGCTCGACCTTCTGGCAGCCACTGCCGGCGGAGCGCCCAATATTGTCACAATGTATGTCAACAATACGGAGGTCCAGGGGGTTAAGGCCCTGGATGACAATTACGCGGCCATGCACATTTCTCTGGCCCAGCGTCTTCTTTACGGAAAAGGAGAAAAAAAGGCCACCGGCATCGTCATCCAACTCCGGCATACAAAAGATATCCCCTTTGTCAAAGCCCGGCTGGAACAGCTTTTTGATGAAAACAAACTGGATCTGGAATTCAAGGATTATACCCTGATCGTTCCCATGTACCGCCAGGTCATCTCCTTTTTGTTCGCCCTTTTCAGCTTTATCGCAACGATCATGGGCGTTATTGTGTTGTTTACCATTATCAATACCATGACCATGAGCGTCATGGAACGGGTGGATGAGATCGGAACCATCCGCGCACTGGGTCTACGGCGGAGCGGAATATTGCACCAGTTTATCGCAGAAGGATTGGTGCTGGGCATTCTGGGGGCAACCCTTGGTACGGTTGTATCCGTGATTACCGCTGCCGGAATCAATTCATCCGGAATTATGTGGACACCACCCAATTATGTCGATCCGGTCCCCCTGAAGATTATGCTTTTCCTGAATCCCATTTTAGCCCCTGGCTGCTGGTTGGGACTGGTGATGCTGGCAGTGGCATCATCGATCTTCCCGGCAAGAAAGGCAGGAAAGATGGTGATTGTGGATGCGCTCAGACATGTCTGATAAGGAGGAGTTTGTGAAACGAATATTGATCCTGATTCTGATTGCATTGTTTCCGGTTGTATCCAATGCCGGACCTGCCAAAACCGCAGATGAAATCGTGGCAGCTTCGGATGCAGTGCGCAATCCTGGTAAGCCCTTCAGTCTTTCCGTTTCCCTGCTGGAATACCGGGAAGGCAGTGTGCAGGATAAAATGCTCCTGACCGTGTACTCCAAGGCAGACCAGAACAGCGGGCAATATCGCAGCCTGATCCGTTTTATTGAACCCCCCAGGGATGAAAACAAGCTCATGCTGAAAAACGGAAACAACCTGTGGTTTTATGATCCCGAGTCCAAATCCAGTGTCCGCCTTTCCCAACAGCAGCGCCTGATGGGACAGGCATCCAACGGGGATGTCGTGACCGTCAATTTTCATAAAGACTACAAGGCTGCCATGGAAAATGAAGAAACAATCACCGATGCGGACCGGAAACAGCGGAAATGTTATAAACTCAATATGCAGTCGCTCAACGAAACAGTCACCTATTACCGCATTGAATACTGGGTGGATATGGAAAATGATCAGCCTGTAAAAGGCAAATTCTATTCCGAAAGCGAACGGCTGCTGAAAATAGCCTATTACCGGGGATACCAGGAAGAACTGGGAAAAGTAAGACCCACCGAAGTGATTATCATAGACGGGGTGGATAACAAGCTGGTGACAAAGATGAACTACAGCCATTATCGGTTTCAAGAAATCCCGGAGGATTGGTTCCAGAAAGAATATCTGCCGAGATTCAAAGGGGAATAAACATGATCCGGATCTGGTTCCCAATCCTTACGGCAGCATTGCTGTCCGTGATGTTTACCTCCTCATCGGGTTTGTGCGTTCAGCAGGATGAGGATCTGGGGCTGATACCGGATAATGTTCTGTCTCAATCCGCAGAGGAAGCCTCCGCAGCCGAGCCGGAAAAGTATAGATTCAAGGTATATCTTGATGAAGCGGCCACCGCTAATATTAAACGAAAAAACCTCGCAGTTCCTGTACCGTCTTCGAACGATTCCGGCTGGAATAACCGCCTGAGCCTGGATTTGAAGGCGGAAATGGATTTTTCACCGAACCTGTCGCTTATCATGACGGATCGTCTGCATTATCTGCTGGAAGAAAACCAGGAAGAATCCGGGGGCCGGGTTCAGAATGATCTCAAGGAAGTCTATGTTACGGGTAATTCCTATTCGTTTCTGTATCTGGATATCGGTCGGGTCAATTTTAAAAACGGAGTGGCAGTCGGTTTCAATCCAACCGATTACTTCAAAAAAAACGCCGTGAGTTACAGAATCTCAGAAGATCCGAACCTTCTGCGGGAGAACCGGCTGGGAGTGCTGATGGCCCGCGCTCAGGGAATCTGGGAAAAAGGGTCTGTCACCCTTGCATTTGCCCCTGAAATCAACCAAGACCCGGACACCTGGTGGACCGATGCTGACAGCTACGGGTTGAGACTGGATAAAACCAACAATAACAACCGCTTCTTTTCAAAGATTACGTTGAATGCTTTTCCGGATTTTAATCCTGAATTTCTCTATTTTTTTGATTCGGATCGCTCAAACTTCGGGACCAACCTCACCAAAGGGATTGGGGATGCTGCAATTATCTATCTGGAATGGAGTGGAAGCAACAGACCCGATATCTTTGCCCAATCCATGACAGAAGCAGAGGAATCCGGAACCATTCCCCATAATAGTCCTTGGGTGATGGATTCCGGAAGGGAATCCCATTTCCAAAATCAACTGGCGATTGGATTTTCCTATACTGAAAAAGTCAACCGAACCACTTTTGTGGAATACCATTTCAATGAAGCTGGATTTTCACAAGAGGATTGGGACAAATGGTTCAAAGCCGGCGCAGAAGCCAGAACACTATTGCAAAATCCAGCAACCGAGGCTTTGGGACTTGGAATGCTGGGACAATTGTGGACAACCAGAAAATGGTCACAGGAGGCCCAGGAACCCCTCAGCCGGCATTCGATTTTTATCAGAACATTCTGGGAGGATGCGCTCATCCATTCGCTTGACCTCACCGGCATCACACGGATCAACCTGTCAGATGGCAGTTTCTTTGCCCAGCCAATGGCGGAATATCACCTAAAGAAAAATCTGACCCTGAGCCTGAGCGTCAACCTTTTCATCGGATCGGATGAAACCGAATACGGTTCCGTGAATCCCATGGGAGATATCAAGGCAGGGGCGACTTATTATTTTTAAATACAAAACATCAAAAATCATCGATTATTTGACAGAAAGAAACAAAAGAAGTAAACTGCAATGGCAGGATAGGATATCTTAAAAGCTTTGGTTGACAATCACCCACTTTTGGCATACTACGCCGTTAAAAAAAGTTTCTGACCATGGTACAATAATTCCTACTCCCGTAAACGAACAGGAATGATATGGCGATCTGATTTTTTTCTGGAAGGAAATTACCAAAATGCAAACATATCGGGATAAGCTTTTACAGGGAGATATTGACCGTATACGTTACAACGTCCAAGAAATGTCAAGGCTGGCTGAAAAGGCTCTGCAAGACTGTGTGAAATCCCTGGTCGAAAATAACAGACAGTTGGCATATGCCGTAATTTTACGAGATTATTACATCGATGCAATGGAAAAAGAGGTTGACCGGCTTTGCCTGGAATTTATTGCCCGCCAACAGCCAGCAGCCTGGCCGTTACGCTTTACATACAGTACGATCAGAATTAATCTGGAAATCGAACGGGTGGGTGATTATGCCGTAAGTATTGCACGTTCCCTTATCAAGTTGACGCAGCCGGTGCCCGACCTGATTAAAAACGATATTCTGGATATGGCAAGAATAGCCATTGTCATGGTTCAGGATGCAACCCGCGCTTTTCTGGAACAGGATAAAGAACTCGCTAAAAAGAATATCGCCGTGGATGATGCGGTCGATGAGTTGCGGATGAAATGCAACGATAAACTGGTCAACCTTTTTTTAAATAAAATAATTCCATATGATGTACTGGATCCGATGATGACCATTGTGCGGCGATTTGAAAGGGTCTCGGATCAGGCGCGTAATATTTGTCTGGAAGTCCTGTATATGTGCACCGGTGAAAATCCCAAACATCCGGGCGCGGCAGCTTTCCGCATTCTTTTCCTGTGCGATCATAATTCCTGCCGGGGACAGATGGCCGCAGCCATAGCAGAGGCAATGAATCAACCCAGGTTTATCTTTACAAGCGCCGGACTCGATCCAAAGCCGGTGGATGCCACCACAATGAAATTCATGCAAACCAAAGGCTTTGATTTATCCCGGATTGCGCCAAAGGCTTTGTATACCGTTCCGAACCTGGAATATTATGATGTGATCATCGCTTTTTCAAAACAGGCGCTGAAAGCTTTTCCTGCAGATTCAAAAAGATTGATAATCCTTGATTGGACCATAGATGATCCATCGAAAGTGGTAGGTTCAGACGAGATTATTACGACCGCATATGAAAAGGCATTCCAGTTGATCAAAAGTCAGTTAAATGATCTGATTGGGGCCATTATTGGAAGTGAAATTAAATAGAGGAGATTATGATGACAGATACTTCAAAACAAGTATTTCATTTGACCTTACGTTCTGCCGTAAACATTGTGATCATCGCTTTACTCATGTTCACCGGCTGTAAGAGAAGCGACGAACAGGGAGAAAAGGCTGAGGTCACGACGATCCAGGTCAAAGGATCCGATACGCTGGTAAATGTGGCCCAGGCTTGGGCCGAACAGTACAAGAATGTCATGCCGGCAGTGGATGTGGAGGTTTCAGGAGGCGGTTCGGGCGTCGGCATCGCCGCCTTGCTGAAAGGTACGATCGATATCGCAACAGCCAGCCGTAATATGAAGCAGGAAGAAATGGAGGCAGCCAAACACAATACCGGCAAGGACGCCAAAGAGTTCACCTTAGGATATGACGCCCTGGCGGTTTATGTGCACAAAGATAATCCAATCAATGAAATTTCCCTGGACCAACTGGCGGGAATTTTTTCCGAGGATGGCAAGACAACCAACTGGTCACAACTGGGAGTGACCATTCCCGGCGCCGGCGAGGATGTGATTGTGCGCGTCAGCCGTCAATCCAGCTCCGGAACGTACGAATTTTTCCGTGAACACGTCCTGCAGAAAAAGGATTTCAAGCTCGGATCCCGCGATATGAACGGTTCCAAGGAAGTCGTGGAACTGGTCAGTAATACCAGAACAGCCATCGGGTACAGCGGAATGGGGTATGCCACACCCTCGGTAAAAATGCTCAATATCTCCGCCAAAGCCGGTGAGCCCGCCTGCCCGCCGACGGTCGAAAATACGCTCAGCAAAAAATACGCGCTGGCCCGCTCGCTGCATATCTATACACTGGGAGAGCCCACAGGCGCGGTCAAGCAATATATCGACTGGATTCTGTCGGTTGCCGGTCAAAAGATCCTGGAAGAAAACGGTTACGTTCCTGTGAGCGCTGCAAATAAGGTGAATTGATTTGTGCAACTTTTTCGGCGCTGAACATATTGATTTATTTTTACCTTATCTGAACAGGCGTGAACACGCATGAATAAAACGGTTGATGCGGATATCGACAGGCCAAAACAGCTTCCCCGGCGTTCATTTACGGCGATCGCGGGGGAAAAACTGATTGAACTGATCATCCGTTTAAGCGGGGTCAGCGCCATTATTTTCGTGCTGGCCATTTTTTTCTTTGTCTTCCGTGAAGCATTGCCCATCTTTTTCAGCGATCACTTTGACCTTCTAAAATTTTTATTCAACGCCGAATGGTATCCGACCTCTGCCGTGAACGTGCGTTACGGAACTTTTGCCTTGACGGTCGGCAGTATCAGCATAACCCTTCTGGCCATGTTGATCGCAGTTCCCTTTGGTCTTGGCAGCGCTATTTACATTTCCGAATTTTGTGGTCCAAAGCAGAAAGAATCACTAAAGGTCATCATTGAATTACTGGCGGCCATTCCCAGCGTGGTCTGGGGATTCATCGGGTTAACCGTGATGAGCCGCCTGATCATTTCAATTACCGGGGCGGCGGTCGGTGTAAATCTGTTGAACGGCGGTATCATCCTGGCTTTGATGAGCGTACCCATTATCGTATCGATCAGTGAAGACGCCTTGAAGGCGGTGCCGGATTCATACCGAGAAGCAGCCATGGCCCTCGGAGCAACCAAATGGCAGATTGTCTATCGCGTCCTTATACCCGCCGCCAAGAATGGACTTTTGGCCGCGGTGTTACTGGGC
>PNOB01000064.1 GCA_013824585.1 Desulfobacterium sp.
CAAAAGGCTTTTCATCAATCGTACTATCCAAAAGGATACGACGGAATCCATAACCGTCGTATCCTTTTTTTTATGAATCCAGCAGCACGGACATCAATGTCACCGTTGCCTTTGAAACAAGCTTTTCCTGATTTTTGTTTATGGAAAAAATCTCCGATTCTGACACAATAATTTTTTTCCCTCTGCTGATCACCTTTGACCTGCAGATGATAGACTCTCCCAAAGCGGGTTTAAAATAGTTTATTTTAAATTCAATCGTTAAGATTCGATAGTCTTTCGGAACAATCGTGTATGCGGCATAACCAGCCGTATGATCTGCCATAGCAGCAATCACACCGGCATGAACAAATCCGTCCTGCTGCAGATGACCGGATTGAATTTGAAGGGTACTCTCAAAAATCCCATCTCCGACCCGTAACACTTCAAATCCGCAATACTCAGAAAATCCCTGTACATAATCCTTTTCTAAAAATTCAAACCTTTTCTTCTTTTCCATAAATAAGTCCCCATCATGATTACATTCCCATCCAGACACAATCTGTATAATCCAAAAACATGTGGATCAGCAACCCCAGACTCAAAACACGCAGCCTTGGGAAAAAAAGCAGGCATGCGTAAACACCAATTGCAAAGTATGAGTGACCGGGATGAAATCCTATGCTGCATCGATTAATATCCAAAACAGGGGTGGCCAGCAGATGATCCAGGTCAACGATCATCGTAAAAATCATTACCAGCCACTGTTTTTTCCATTTTTCCCGATAAAAAAGCCTTGCCGCAATCCCTGGTACGGCAAAATGCAAAACCATATGCGTTATTGTTCGAATCATATCATATTGTTTTTATACTTGCTCATGACTCATTTACAAGCAAAGAATTCTCTATCCAGAATAAAATTGACACTGATCTCTATTCATGTCATATTCAAGACAATTCACAGCATATTACAATCTCATTCATAATCTCTGTTTCCCTGAAAAAATATCATAAGCAACGCTTGCTTTGCACAAATTCCCTGAGGAGGAAAAATGTCCATTATTGATGATCATGGTATCCTGCTAGATTCAGGAACAAATGAAGTTGAAATTGCGGAATTTATTATAGGCAACAGAAGTTTTGGAACCAATGTGGCAAAAATCCGGGAATTTGTTCCCTTTGTTAAAGAATCCGTAACCAGAATGCCGGATTCGCCTGAATCTATTGAAGGGGTTTTCATACTCCGTGATCATACCATCCCTGTCATTAACCTGAAAACCCATCTGAAAATCGAATCATCAAAATCCGGAGAAAAAATCCATTCAGCAGATCGTCCTGTTATGATTGTTACGGAGTTCAATGATCTGATCAATAGCTTTATTGCAGATTCAATCAATCAGATCCACAGGCTTTCCTGGGATGATCTGGATCCGGTCGATCCTTTGATTGTCAAATATGGTGCCAACATTACCGGAAGCTTCCATGTCGAAGACAGAGAAATTCTCATTCTGGACCTTGAAAACATCATCAGTAAAATTTTTCCGGAACATATGGAAAAAATGAAAAACTTTGGTCATGATGAATCGCAAAAACATCAAGCTGGTTTGCTTCAAAAACGAAATGACGCAAAAATCGTAATCGTTGACGACTCTTCCATGATTCGAGATTATATTCATAATGCACTAGTCAAGGCAGGATATAGCACCGTATCCACATTTACCAATGGGAAAGAAACATATGACTATATCATCAATCTTAACGAAAGGGCCAAAAAGCTCAATGTCCCTATCAGCAATTTTATCACAATCCTGTTATCGGATATTGAAATGCCGAAAATGGACGGATTGACCCTTTGCCACAAAATCAAGCAAGAGTTAAACCTAAAAAATCTGCCGATTGTGATGTTTTCTTCCCTGATTAACGAGCAGATGGCGGAAAAATGTATTCAGGTCGGAGCGGATAATTACATTTCCAAACCCAAAATGGACGATGTGGTGAAATGGTTTGATAATTTACTGTTCGCTCACTGACAAGCATTTCAATCCATACCATAAACCTTCTAACTATCCGGTACATTTTTTCGACAAGCAATCGCAAAATCCTCAGGATAATGGCCATTGATCCAGCGAAGCTGGGCCTCACTGAATGCTCCGGGTGATTCTGGCATCTTTGGCAGGAATGCATACAGCAGACGCTGATCCATATCCAATACATCAAAACGTTTGGAATATTCGATTGTCGTGATCATCCTGGCACCCATTGCCGTAAGTGTTTGCATTGCAATCCATATGGCTTTATCCAGGGAATTCCTTACCCGGTGATCGGCTTCTATGATATTTCCGATAGAGCTTACGGTCATCAGTTGCAATTCCCACTGGGAGGTCTGCGCTTTGGGTACAAATAGAATCACATGTTCATCTTCAAAGACAATCAGACTGGACGGCAAGTCATCTCTCCCATCCATACGACAGTTGGAACGAATGGCTTTACAATAGTCTTCAAAAAAAGAATGCCCTGTCTGCTGATCGTATTCCAAAATAAAATCATGGATCAAATCCCCGCAACAGTAGGTTGAAAAAGTCTTTTTTGATACCGTATGGTTTGGTATGCTTTTTTCTGTATCTACCGCGGAAGGCACCATTGCAAATTGCTGGTGAACCTGCTGGTGGGATGCATGGAGTCTGTATTTGGTTGGAGCCAGATCAAATCCATAATTCCAGCCCCACAAAGAAGAATTAAGGAAAATCGATTTATCCGAACTTCCGTTTGTGATTTTCCGATGGATATCCTTCCTGAGCTCTTCAAGCTCATCTTCCGGAATCGTGTTCCGTGTGTATGAAAACCCGATAGTTAATTCTTCAGCAATTCGAACATAATTTCGCTGATAATAAAGATGCCTCAACCCGACTATGTCATCTTGTGTCAAATCCCGAATTTGATATCGGATTTCATCATGTGCCATGTTGGAGGCATAGTGTCCCCAGGGGATATAGCTGTTCCGCCGCAGATATTCAAACACATGGGTTCCGGTTTCTTCTCCATTCCACTCTCCAACAATCTCACTGCCTCCCTGAACACCTGGTTTTAAAACCATCACTTCTTTATATGTATCCGGGAGATGGATATTGTTTACCAGAACCTCAAACAAATCATGATGCTTGATCACAGCCCGATACCGCCCGCCCGGATCAGCCTGATAGTGAAGTCCAGCAGGTGTAGTACCATCTTTGTCATATACAAAATCACAGCAAAGTTCAGCGATATATACAAGATCTTTCGGATCCGTAGATGTTTCAGCAATTGCAATAAGAAGTGTTTCCGGAAGATCTGAAAAGGCCTTCCGGAGTTTCTCATGTACAAAACCGGAATTCTCCAGTTGCTTTGCAAAAAAATCGGAGAATGAAACCGGCGGAGGGGCCGGAAGAGATATGGACAACGGTTTTTTTGCCTTTGCCTCTGCCCAGCTTCTGGCAATATAGGTTGTCCCCCGGAACGGAAAAGGGTTCGGGATTTCATAAATCCAGTCTGCATCCAACTCCATGATATCTTCCTCTGGAAAATTCTGCTGGTTCATATATTCAGCCCCGTCCTCAAGGATGCCCAGCCTGGAAATATGATCGTTCTTTCGCAGATTCCGGACGGTAAAGGAAGGACGATGAACACCATAAACAAAATATCCATCCGGAGATACACATGTACGAATTTTCATGAATGACTCCCTTTTTACAGATGCAAACAAAAGCAATCCATCTATTTGGAATATTTTTTAGATAAATCTTTAAGCTCGTTTGCCAGGGCAAGCAGATCCTTTGCACTTTGATTAACCAGTTCGCTGCTGTCAGAAACCATGCCCACGCCATTGGTAACTTCCGCGATCTGCTTTGCAATCTGATCAGCAAAACCAGAACTGATGACAACATTCTCATTCATATCAGCCATACCCCTTGACGTATAGGCAACGTTTCCGGCAATTTCTTTTGTGGTATCCGATTGTTCGCTTATTGCCTCTGTAATACCCGCCACAATATCATTGACTTCATTGATGACCTTTATAATCTGCAAAATTTCATCTGCTGTGACGGTGGTCGTCTCCTGGATCTTTTTAATCTGTTCTTTGATCTGGATGGTCGCACCGGCTGTCTGCTTTGCAAGCTCCTTAATTTCATTTGCAACTACAGCAAATCCCTTACCGTAATCTCCAGCCCGTGCCGCTTCAATGGTGGCATTCAATGCCAGAAGATTGGTCTGCTCCGAGATATCGGAAATGACTTCCGTTATTTTACCGATTTCTTTTGCCACAACTGCAAGCTTATCCACTTTTTCAGAAACAATTTTGGATTGGGTTACCACATGGTTGGATGTGTTCATCGCCGTTACGGAATTTTGCGATATCTCATTGACGGTTGCCGTCATTTCTTCCGCCGAAACCGCTAACGAACTTACATTTTGGGCTGTTTCATTCATTGCCGCGGCAACAGATGTGATGTTTGAACTCATCTCTTCGGAAGCGGATGAAACGCCGATTGATTTTTCAGCAATCTCATTGGTCGTACTGCGCATGGAGCCGGACAGGGTTAACAACTCATTGGATGCGGTATTCAAGGTCTCACATTTTCGACCGATATCAATGATCACATCCTTGAGGGAATCCCTTGCCTCCTCAGCCGCCTTTTTCGATTCAATAATTTGAATCTTCTGTTTTCGGAAATAATCGGATAAAATGGAAATAAACAAAGCAAATGGGATAAAGCAGAAAACAAAAAACAACTCCTGCCGGAGGGACCCCTGCTGATTCAAAAACGCTATGCTGTAATAGGACACCAATGAATGCGTAATAATAATGGCCGATGTGATTGCCAGGGATCGGACCAGATTTGACCCCAGCAGGAGAAACAGCATGGCAAAAATGGCAAACATCATTCCAATGATCCTGGTCTCATTTAAAAATAAAACCCATATACAATACAGAAAAAGAAAAACACCATACTGAAAAAAAACAGTGACGCCTGTTGCCTGATCCGAAAAATTTTTCAGGTTGTTGATAATGAGATAAAAAACCAATGTTGCCCCAACAGAGAGAAACAGCATGATGAAAATTTCATTATAGGTAATGCTGCTCAACCCTGCCAGCTTTGCAAACAGACTCGCTACCTGGGTTGAACAATATGCAATCAATGAATAGCCAATATTGGCGTTTAACGTTTTTTTTCTTCTCAGATTTTTTTCAGATACTGCATCCATGCTCATAATACCCTCTTGTCAGCTTGTAAGGTAAACCAGTATCAAATCGTTTCAAATTGAGCCCTTGTTATTTTTAAAACGATCGTTACCCAAAAAAGTCAGTATGGATGTAGCAAAAAAAAATTACCATGTAAAGATAGGTGTTCCGGAAACCCGCTATGAAATCAAACAGATTGGCAATAGTTGGAGACTCTTTTCAATTCCTTAATATAATTCCCACATCATCCTCTGAACACCCCCCGGAGGAGAGAGAATATTGGATGAATGGCCGATCATCGAACTTTTTTCAGGTTCCAATCCAAAAATATTTTTACCGGAGCTTACAAATGCAGCAACCCCTCCCGGGTGTGTAATCAACTTGATTTCCGAAGGGATACCACTGTTTTCAACCATCTGATAGGTATCCTCTATGGTTCCTTTATCCGTAAGGATATTGGTCGAACTGATCTTGTCTTTTTTGAAAACTGCACGGCCATCAGAATAGTCAATCGTATAAATAAAGCTGTTTCCTCCGGGCTGGCAAAAATCCCCGATTTTAGGTTGGAATGTTGAAAAATAAACTGTGTTAAAAAACAATACCGGTCTGTCCAAACCCATTTCTCCCTTATGGTCCACCAGTGATGCCGGAGCACAATCTCCCTGTTTTCCGAGTGTTCGATACCATCCACGGCAGGTTTTATGATTCACTGGATAATCAGTAACCCCGTATAAAATATCCAGGAGCTGATCCTGAAGAACTTCATCATGATTGTCCGACTCATCGCCATACTCTGAACTTCCATCCAGTTCATCACATGTCAGATTGATCAAATCTGTCTCATTGGCAGGAATATCCATATCTGAAACCACATAAAAACGATTGTGATATCCAGCAATATACCCCGGATGCTCACGATCGCCGGTTGCAAAATATAAAACAGGATTGTCCGTCCATTCTGTACCCATATATGACACATCCGGTGAGTGAAAAAGTTTTCTACCGGAATCGGATGAATTCAAAGATGGTTTGATTGATAAAGCAGCCATTGCATCCGGTTGGTCTGACCCGGGATTGGTATAAAAAATCCGTTTCACGTTCCAATTCTTTTCTCCGGACAATGGGTTATAGGAAACCTTCCAGATCTGGCCGTATATATCGGCAGCATATATTAAAAAAATACCTGGATAACTGATCACTGTGGGATCTGCAGGAAAACACCATTTCATATCCTCATTTTTCTGATGAATTCCGGTTGTGTTGTTTTTTCCATATGAAACCTGAAATACCGGACTCCCATCCCAGAGATCCATAATAAAAATTCCTCTGCCGATTTCATTCTGTTCTGGATTAAAAATATCATATTTGTCATTATTCAATGAGTCCTGCTTCGGGTTGTTGATATCGAAAATATCTCTTTTATCTCCAGGGGAATACGCACCATCATAATTACCATCCAACCAGGCTTCCGGGAAATGGTCCTCTTCCGGATCATACCCTCCGCCAAAAATAACCACCTCCCTTGTTTTAGAAGAAGGTTCTTGAAAAGTTGCAAATGTTGGCTTTGACCAGGAATACCCCAGCTCCGGCAGGGAATTTTCTACACCATTTCCGCCTTTTATCCGCCATCGTACAAACCACTTATCCGGATCTGGTATTGAAACATCCAATGCCCAATAACATCTGCCCCCTCTTCTCTCGCCAAAGACAAGAACCTTATCATCCTGTTTTCCGGTTACCTTTGATGCTGAAACACTTCCGGGAGGATCACCTGTGTTGGATCTGTACAATGAACAAAAACCATCAACAAAATATTGGTGCGAACGATTATTCTTCAGCTCTTTCAGGCGTGGAAGAAATTCACCAGGAATAAAAGCCCATATCTCATCACCAGGTTCATATTCCCGACCATGAATGATTATCCGCTCATCAGGTTTCGATGAATCCGTCGCATCTGCAAAAACATGAAGCATTCCGTCGTTTGCACCCACTGCAATAAAACGATATTCCAGCTTGCCGTTTTCATCCAGATAATCAATGACGCAAGGCTTGGAATGAATAATATCCCCCAGTATCCAATCCCTTGTTTTTAACGGAGCTCCATCCTGGGCTTCGTTATATGTTTTCCCGCCGCTATCCAAAGCATCATAGGTATAACCATACAGAAAATTGATGATCCGGTCCCGTTCCAGCAGATTTTCCTTTTTTTCTCCTCCTTGAATCCCCAGGTCTGATGGAGAAATGGTATCCTCTGTCGTGCTGTCACCATCACGATAAAATTTTATCAGTTTTTTGGATACAGAAGGATTTTTACATGTATAAATATTTCGAAAATCATAAAAACGATCTGTTTTAAAATCGACTCGCTGAATCGATTTTAAAAGGCGCTCTCCAGCGCCCCCGGCTGTCACAAGAAAGCCATCTGCCTGATCCGACCAGTATGAAATGGATGTTGCGTTGATATTGCCATTGCAATCCACTGCCGGAATTCCATCCGAACCGGTTATGACCAATTCTTCCTGACTTCGATCACAATCCCCTTCCCCCCGTACCATCTGCTTCAAACTGTATTTTTTCAGATTGCCTGCCCAAGGGATTTCATCATTTGGCTGAAAAAATACCGTATAAAGCGAATCTCCGCTCTGGGTCATATTGGTGTAATCCACAGGCACTACCGGTGACGAAAATGTATAGGTAGAAGTGATCATCTGACCAATATCCGTCAAACATAAAGAAAAATCCGACTCACCATTGACGGTTTGATAAGTACCATTCCCTGCGCTTGCCATTGCTGCCATCAGCGGATTATCAAAACCAAATCCGATTGCATGAACCTCGTGCGGATAAGTGGATTCATTTTTGAGCCAATGAGCCAGATCATCACAATGATTATCATCTGGCCAGACATCTCCATCGCCATATGCATCACATTTCCCATATCCATCCGCACAGAACCCGAAACCAGGGGATGGAAAATTCATTGCTTTTGAATCTTTGATATTATTCCATTCCTCATCATCTGTAGGAAATCCGCCGGAAATGATGAGAAAAAAATTCTGCCCGCAATCCAGATCAGAACGATCTGTCTGAAATTGCAATATATTATTGTTGTAAGCATCTTGAACCGCTTCCCCGATTGGACGTGCGTCATTGACTGTAATTCCCTGAACCTGATGGATCAATTCATTGGTATCGGTACCCAGTGGTGCAATCACTTTTCCACCATTTTTACCGTTCAGGACGGTTATCCCCCAGTGAATCGTATCCTTTGTTTGCCATATTAAATTCTGAAGTACTTTTTGAACAACCTCCATCCGGGAATAAATCCTGAGACCATCCTGGCCTTCTTTTTCCATATCCAATCGGCAGTTTCCTTCTCCTGTAAGAGGACACCAGATAAACCTCCAGGCCTTGTCGGTTTGATGAGGGAAATATCCTTTGGTTGAAAAATCCTGGTAGGAGGAAGTCACTCTGAAATCTTCCACCAGTTTTATAAAATTGAGCCAGTTGCCGGTTGCAAAGAAGTAAACCTGCTTTCCTCCAAAGCCGGCTTCAGCACTCTCACTGCTATCAAAAGTAAACCCTGTTTCTTTATCCTGTGTTTCAAAAACCCCTGAAAAATAATACCCGAATGTTTTGAGTTTTTGCAGAAATCCTGTACTTTTCCGCACACCTGTTCCAGTGTCTGCCATATCCTCATCCAGATTGATATCCTGGCCATTGGGAAGGGTTACCTCTTTTATTTCCGCTGGTACATCAACAGACCTGCCATCAATATCCTCTGAAATTCCGGAAGGAAAAAGAATATGATTGTTTTCATCCACATCAATAGAAGACTTGTCATCCATCTTCCATAACCTGCTTTTTCCACTTATTACCGGTATCACGGGGTTTGTGAGTAAAGAACAACGACGATTAACGGCAGGATCTTTTTCATCTCCCGAATTTTCCATGACATCCGATATCATGAACATCCGTGTCATCCTGTTATCTGTATCCATGCTTTGAACCGTTTCACAGGAAAGCCATGTACTGACCAGATAAATCCCGTTTGGATCCAGTTTATCATAATCATTACCCGAACCATCCTGATCCCACCAGGAATGGCTGTTCCGGCAATCCTCCTCATCCTCGGCCATTCCCTTTTCGATCAAGGATTCCATTAATGACTGGAAGTCTATTTTCTGTTCATAAACCGGCCAGGTCATACTGCTATGATTATCGATTATAACCATTACATTCTTGGGACCCACCTTCCGGTATATATCAATATCTTCGGATCGAAGATCTGTTCCGCTGACAGCCATCATACCTGCAATGACAAAAATAGATAAAATCGATTTATTGGATAGAGAAAGTACCATCATGTTCACGTCCCATTGTTCCAGATTGGTTGATCATAAAAATTGTTACATATCGGGCTTGGGGCCGATTTTGCAATAAACAGACTTGATCCTGGATTCATTTTTCCTGACATCAATGGTATAATCATATCGATTAAATGCGATCGCAGAATACCCCTTGGCAGGAATGGCTACCCCGGAATACTCTATGGAAAATGCATAGGGATATCCTGCTACTTTATGGGGCGATGGTCCGGGAAGATTGCTTGACCTGTCGGTTGAAATTATCTCGCACGTAAGGATATCCCGAATTGGATACCCCCCATTACCGATTTCCTGAGCCTCACGGGAAACACCACCTTCGGAGATATAGAAATCACTGAGACAACCAGCTTCATTCCTGGATATCAGGAGTTCGATTCTGGAAATACTGCTCCCGCAGATCCCCAGAATTGTGAGCAATGAAAGGACAATAACAACCATAAATGTGATTGAGCCGTTTCTTTCCTTCAGGATAGTCATCATGATACAACCCCTTTCAACATGAAACAACCAATCGGTCTGTGCTTTTTCAATTACAAACGGTTTGAAGCAGTTGACAGCGACTTGATGGTAGTCAGTTTCCGGATCTGTCTGCCGTAATTCCATGTAACCAGAACAACAATGGTTTTTGTGTTCGGAATCGGAGTATGATCCGCCACATTCAACACAAAATTATACCTGCCCAGCTCAACCGACTCCCCATCCACATCCATATTTTGATAATCCCTGTTAACAGTTGAATCCAGATCATGATTATTGGAAGCATTGACATCCTTAAGACCGGAAGCATAAAAATCTGCATTGATTATCTTTTCCATATGCGTTTGAGCGATTGTTCCGGCAACCGTGGCGGTATCGCTTAATGTCGTTCCCCGAATACTGATGATCTGAAGAGCCATAAGTCCCAGTATCCCGATCGAAAAAACAGTCATGGCAATCAGCACTTCAATCAAGGTAAAACCATTATTCATAGATAACCAGTTAAGACGGAATTCAATTTCAAATTCAAATTCATCTTCAAGTATTTCTGATTTTCAATACCGTAACCAGAGAACGGATTCGCTTCTCACCCCTGCCGATTTCAACCTCTCCTGTCAGAGACACTTCTACAGCACAGATATCCTTCTCTCCTTCACTGGGATCATCCACAATACTGGCATCATTTAAAATGTATCTCAATTGCAGATCTGTTATGCCTTCGGCCACAACCTGAAACTGATTGCCGTTGCCTGCATTCTTTCTTTCGAGAACGGATTGGGGAAATGAAGTATTCGCATCGTCAATCCGATAAATGATAATATCGGCTCTTGCAACAATATCACCTTCCACGTAGGTGGTGCGGAACAGATTCGCAACCCTTACCGGAGGACCTTTTTGTATCATTTTAAACAACTGGGAATCACTGAAATCCGATTTCATAATTACGCCGAATTGCCTTCCGCCCATAGCGAAATCCTCATTACCGTCTTCATCCAGATCCAGATCATTGATTAACAAAGTTTTCCCATTTGCAGAAGCATATTCCGAGGCTTTCAGCTTCCTTCTTTCCTCGCTCGCTTTGACAAGCAGGATCACATCAGTTTGCTTCCGATATTTCTGGACGCCCGTTATATTGTTTATTCCATGAATCAATGGCAAGAATTCATCCGTGCCGCTCTTTCGAGGATCCCAATCAATATAATTGTTGTATGTTTCTTTATCGGGTGATGTGCAATATCCTGCCATCCGGATATCCCTTGAAAGTATATTCATGGCCGTGCGTAAGTTTTGCTGTAGCGCGGACACTCTGATCTGAGCTGTGTATGATTCCTGCTGGGAAAAGAATACAAAAAAGATCATGCTGGCTACAACACTGGACAAGCCGAGTGCAATCAGCAGTTCTACCAGTGTAAAGCCTTTATGTTCTCTGCATTGGATGACAATCGGATTGTTCATTACTGCCAATTCCTTCCGGTCCATTTTTTGATGTTCACCACACCGGCAAGCGTCGGCGTGGATATGGCATAAGCGGATTTTTGACTGTTCTCAAGATACACATACCCCATTCGATTGCTCATTCCCTGCGAATTGAATTCAGCGACATCATCCCGATAGCTGATTTCATCCCCGGCATGAAAACTTCCCCCGCCTACAGTTGCTTTTTTGTCTGCTCCTCCGAACCCATAGCGAACCCCGCCTCCATATTCGGAGAGGGCCACTGTTTTTTCAACAACATCATCACTTGATGGATCCCCTGCTTCAAACTTTCTGTTTTCTCCTCCATTGACAAGCTGGTAATTCCCGGCTCGAACATGAAAAACAATTCCATATTCACGACTGCTTTGGATAGCTCTCATTCGGGCCAGTTGAAAATTTGAAAACAGATCCAGTGCGGCATTTTTTAACCTGTAATTGGGTATCCAACTCAAAGTCACTGGTGTGGCCATCGCAGCCATAAAAAAAATAATCCCAAGAACGGTCATAATTTCCAGAAGGGTAAAACCTGTTTCTGAGTGTTTTCTTTTTATCTTTATCGAAAAATAATGATCCATTATACCGTACCATGGATTGTGTTTTTCATACGATCCGGTTCATGAAACTCATGATGGATTCCATTCCCGGCAAATCAAATTTCGTCATCCGTTAAATATCGTTTACAAAAAGAGAAATCTGTTATGAAAATCTGTATCGATATGCCGATATAACAATCATTTTATTTTGTCAAATAGGATTTTTTATTTTTTACGATATTACGAATGATAGATGAAATTCAATGCAGATTTTCAGTGCATTGATTGTAGTCAGGAATATTTCAGAAGATGAGTGCGAGTGGTTCTATTGTGATGATTTTGTATTTGCCTTCCGCCATTCGCTTGGCGACATGTAAACCTGTCCAAGTGCCCACATACCCTTTTTCAATTTTTTGGATGCAGCCTCCTCTTTTTTGTAAGGCCCCAAATCAAACTCGGGAGGCAGGGCGGCCCCTTGGTAGGCCTCAGCAAATCCGGCCTTGATCATCTCCAGATTCACATTTCTATTGTCGGAATAGACAACCGCAAGCACCTGATGATCTATAATCCGACTTTCCGCTTGAAAAGAAAACTGTTTGTTGACAACCAGATCAGACAAAAACTTGTGCGCATGCTTGCAGAAGGGCTGGCCTTTATCTGATTTTCCTGTCGGCATTTCCGGTGCGTCGATTCCAGCCAGATGAACGATTATCCGCTCCCCCTTCCCTGTTATCACCTCCAGCGAATCACCATCGAGAATCTGGTTTAATCTGAAATCAGCAGAAAACGAATTTTCCGCTGTCACTGCAAAACAGATGAGTACAAAAAATAAAAGTATCGATTTCATTTTTTTTCACTTTTTGGTTTCAAAATTTCACAAAAACGCTGTATCAACCCTGTTCACAAAACATTTAAAAAAATTTTTCTGCCTTTTCACCTTTCTGATGTTCCGGCTGATGAAAAGGCTATACCAATATGCTGATGAAGTCAAATCAAGTTGTTTCAACAATGAATTTTCCATTCAAGACACGCTTTTTATTGAATGAAAAACCGTTCCCTTTCCATCCGCATTCAATTTGACATAAGAGATTTAATTTAATAATGGATAACTATCAGTGCATCTCATTATATCTTGAACAAGGGAGTTTCCGTGAAAAAGGTAAAGAACTATTTTTCTGAGAAGTTCGAACATGTCTTTGTCCTCAGCATTCTGCTTGCCGTCGCGGTTATCAATTACTTTATTCCCCAGAAGATTGCCTTTTTCAATTTTTATTTTCTGCCGGTCATTCTGGCCGGATATTTTTTAGGATTTCGAAAATCCATTTTAGGTGCTTTTCTGTGTATCCTCCTGGTATCCGGCTACACCATCATTTCACCTGACCTTTTTATCATGCCTTCGACAAGACTGGATCTCTACCTCTACATCCTTGCATGGGGCGGGTTCCTGATCCTCGCGGGTGCTTTTGTCGGCAAATTACAGGAAAGGCTTGTATTTAAAATCAAACAGACAGGCCTTTTGAATCAAAAACTGAAACAGAAACAGATTGCTCTCAACAAGGCGAATCTTGCGCTCAAGGATCATTCAGAACATCTTGAAGTATTGGTCAAAAAAAGAACGGATGCCCTGCGAAAAAGCAATTCCCAACTCATGAAAGCAAAGGAAGCCGCAGAAGCAGCCACAAAGGCCAAAAGTGATTTTTTGGCCAATATGAGCCATGAAATCAGAACCCCGATGAATGCAATCATCGGCATGACCGATCTGGTCATGGGTACCAATCTGGAACCAAAACAGAGGGAATATGTAAATATTGTCCGCTCCTCTGGAAGAGCGCTCCTTGGACTTATCAATGACATACTGGATTTTTCCAAAATTGAGGCCGGGAAACTGGAGTTTGATATGATTCCGGTTTCAGTCCGTGAAATTGTGGAAGAGATAACGGATATGTTCGGCGTGAAAGTGAGAGAAAAAGGTCTTGAACTGATTGTTGACATTGCACAGGATATCCCCCAAAAAATTTCAACCGATCCGTTTCGATTACGACAAATCATTATCAACCTGATTTCAAATGCAATCAAATTTACAGACACTGGTGAAATCTGTATCTCCATCGAGAAGCAACCTCATCCTTCAGGGCTTACCGAACTGCTCTTTTGCGTCCGGGACACAGGTGTCGGGATCGACACAAAAACCTCAGACAAACTGTTTACAGCCTTTGCACAGGCAGATGGATCCGTCACCCGGAAATACGGCGGCACGGGCCTGGGATTGGCTATCTGTAAAAAAATTGTAGGGATGATGGATGGCAAGCTCTGGGTGGAAAGCACTCTGGGAAAAGGTTCCTCCTTTTTTTTCACCGGCTGTTTTCAGGCATCCCAGGATACGGAAAACACAACGCTGGTTCTCCCCGAAAAGTTAAAAAATATTAACGCGTTGATCGTTGATGATAATCCCTCTTCACTTCATGTATTAAAACGAATTGTAAAATCTTTCGGAATACAGACTGAGATTGCCACGACCGGCAAAGCAGCGCTTGCTGCCTATACAAACTCCATCCAAAAAAAGAACTTTGATCTTCTGATCATTGATTCAGGATTACCGGATATGGATGGCATCAAACTGGCAGAGATGATCAAAAAATCCGGAGATCGTAAGGCGCCTCCTGTGATTATCACCAGCCTGTCCGGACATGAAAAAGATATTCAACGCGCCCGAAAAGCAGGTGCTGAAAGTTTTTTAATTAAGCCGGTCAAACAATCCACCCTCTTTGATACTACAATGGAACTTCTGGGCTACCACTTTTCCCCCACTCAAAAAATACCGACAGGGTTAGCCACCTCAGAAGAATTATCCGGTGTGAAGGTTCTTCTGGTGGAAGACAACCCGGTCAATCAGACGGTTGCAAGATCGCTTTTAAACACGGGAGGCGTCATCACGGATATTGCAGAAAATGGTATGGAAGCGATCCAAAAAATTAAAAATAACCGTTATGATGCCGTTCTGATGGATATACAGATGCCTAAAATGGACGGAATTGAGGCTACCCGTCATATCCGAAACAAATTAAAACTCACCGATCTGCCGATCATCGCCATGACTGCTCACGCCATGCATGGGGATCGAGAAAAATGCATCGAAGCGGGGATGAATGATTATGTCCCAAAACCCATCGACCGGAAAGAACTGTTTGCTGCACTTCGAAAAAACATATCCGGTAGTAACCCCAAAAACCGGAATGCAGCGGAGACAGCGAAACCCGATCCTCAAGAAAATTATCCGCTGAATCTTCCTGGTTTGGAAATACAGGAAGGATTGAAGCGG